>JASFTL010000078.1:0-10633 GCA_050053555.1 Desulfobacterales bacterium | reverse complement strand
ATCTGGGTCAGACCCTGGGCATGGCGCTGGTGGGACTTTTTCTGATTTTTTTATCATTTGAATTTATGATTGTTACCAGTCTATCGCTTTTCACGGAATTATTGCCCCCCGCGCGGGCAACGATGATGGCAAGCGCTCTGGCAGCAGCCGGTATCGGTCGGGTGGTGGGTGCATTAATCGGCGGCTCAATCTGGCTGGCAGGCGGTATATACGCCACATCGCTTGTTTCGGCAAGCCTCAGCGGTTTGGCCCTGGTGTTTCTGTTTTGGGGGTTGCGGGGCTGGCAAAGGCCCTAAAGCACAGAAATTCGATAGGAATTTGCCATTGGGTATCCACAAGCGGCTTAATATGCGTTATATTAATAAGTTCGAAGCACGAAATGCGCCTGATTTTATATAATAGGCCGAAACAATATTAAAATCTAAAATTCAAATGTTCAAAATTTTTGAATTTGGGTCATTTGATATTCGAATTTGTTTCGGATTTGGACGTTCGGATTTCGAAATTTTCGTCAATCTGAAAGTATAATGATAAAAAAATTAATGAAATTCAGCCTCTGCGCTTTTATTTTGGGCGCTGTATTTTTAGTGATATACGGCGGGTACCTTTCAAACCAGGTTGAAAAGCGCTTCTCAGCCCGACGCTGGAGCATCCCTTCAACGGTTTATTCGGATACGATGCTCCTTTATCCGGGCCAGCGCCTCAACGCCTCTTTTTTTACCAAGAAACTCCTTAACTTAGGCTACCGCCGTAAAAATCACCTGCCATCAAAAAAAGGCGAAATCCAAATTACGCCTGTGGAAATAAACATTTTCCTGAATGACCTGAAAACACCCTGGCGCACAAGGCCAGGCTTTCCGGTCCGGGTAAAATACAGCGACGATCGAATCAAAGCGATAACCCGAATTGACAATGCGGATACGGTTCCGATCCTTGAATTGGAACCCGAGGAAATCATGCAATTTTTTGGTGAGGAACGCGAACGCCGGCATTTGATTTCTATCGAGCAGGTTCCCGAATACCTCGTACGGGCTGTATTGGCTGCTGAGGATCACCGATTTTTTCAGCATTACGGCGTCGATTTCCGCGGCACCCTCAGAGCGTTGATTACCAACCTGCGCCACGGCGCCATTCGTCAGGGCGGATCGACGCTGACTCAGCAGCTGGCCAAGAACTATTTTCTGACACCTGCCAGAACCCTCACCCGCAAGATTAAAGAGGCCCTTCTGGCGGTTATCATCGAATTGAAATACGACAAAAGAGAAATTTTAGAAATTTATTTAAATGAAATCTATCTGGGACAAAAAGGCTCGGTGGCGATCAACGGAATCGGTGAGGCCTCTTATTTTTATTTTGGCAAAGCGGTAACGGAATTGACGCTTTCCGAGGCGGCCATCATGGCCGGCTTAATCAAAGCACCCAATCATTATTCACCCTACATCGACAAAGCGCGCTGCCGCAATCGTAGAGATTTGGTTTTGCAACTCATGCACCGCCAGAAATGGCTTTCGAAGGCCGAACTTCAGGAGGGACTTAAACAGCCGATCAAAGCCTTCGGATTTACCGTATCTGATACAAAAGCACCCTATTTTATCGATTACCTGACCGATCAGCTCAAGGCCCTGTATCGACCCGAAGATCTCACCAGCCTGGGGCTTTCTGTTTACACTACCCTGGACACCCAGGTTCAAATGGCCGCCGAAATGGCCCTGGCAAAAGGCCTGGCGCGTTTGGAAAGCGCAAACCCGGATCTGCAACGCGAAGCGCCGGAGCAAAAACTTCAAGGAGCCATTGTGGTCCTGCAGCCCAAAACCGGACACATTCTGGCCCTGGTGGGTGGTCGCAATTACAGCATCAGTCAGTTTAATCGAATCACCCAGGCACAGCGCCAGCCCGGCAGCGCATTCAAACCCCTGGTCTATTTGAGCAGTCTGAATCAATTTACGCCCACCTCCCTGCTGTCAAATGACCCCAAGTCATACACGGTAAATGGGAAGCTGTGGGAGCCCCAGAACTTTGAACCGGTGACCGAATATACTGTCAGTCTGAGAGACGCGCTTAAAAAATCGTATAACCTGGCGACCGTGGACCTGGCCATAAAGACCGGCCTGGAGCGCATCGTCGACACCGCCAGGCGATTTCATTTTTCAACATCGATGCGGCCGTATCCATCCCTGGCATTAGGCGCCTTTGAGGTCATCCCCCTTGAACTGGCCAGTGCGTATTGTGTATTTGCAGCTGAGGGTGTTCAGCCGTTTCCGTTATCTTTGAAGGACGTTGTGGATGAGCATGACAAGATCCTCGATCAAAAGCATTTAAATATCGAGCGCATCATTTCTCCGGCCGAAGCCTTCCTCATGACCGCAATGCTGCAAAGTGTGGTCAATGAAGGCACCGCCCGTTCGTTGAAATGGCGAGGTGTATCCTGGCCGGTTGCGGGCAAGACCGGAACCACCAACGATTTCAGAGATGCCTGGTTTGTGGGGTATACGCCGGATATATTAGCGCTGGTCTGGGTGGGTTTTGACAATGGGGATCCGATCGCAGCCACCGGTGCGGCGGCTGCATTGCCGATCTGGGCGGACCTGATGAAGGCCATCCCTCAGTACCGATCAGAAACCAATTTTAAAATGCCCGAAGGCGTTGAAAAAATTCAAGTTTGTTCGGTCACCGGCCTGATCGCTGTCGATGGCTGTCCCGAGCCCGACGAAGCGTATTTTCTCGCAGACCACACACCGACCGAGCATTGCCCGTTACATGAAAAAAGCGGTATCGCCGGGAAAATTATCAAGGGCGTAAAGGATCTAATGAATGACAATTAAAGGCATCGATATCGCCTACCTGGTACTGCTGGTGCTATTGTCGACCGCATGTTCTCAATCGATTTTAAAAGGAGAACGCTTTGAAACCCAAGAGACGGCACCACCCCGGGAGGCCGCTGAAGAAAATCCGCGCGTTGTGGCCGCGCTGCAATTGACCGATCAGGGCCGGCGCCTTGTGGAGGACCGCAAGCCGGATAAGGCAATCCGGGTATTGGAGCAGGCTGTCAGTTTGAATCCCACCAACGGACAAAATTACTACTATCTGTCGGAGGCCTGGCTGATGAAAGGATCCGCCGCCCAGGCAAAAGAATTCAATCACCTGGCGGAAATCCACCTCAAGGAAGACAGCCAGTGGATGATTCGGGTGGCGCAGCAGGCGGATCGCATTGCGGAACTCGAAAAATAGGAACCATCTCAAAATGGCGTTCGGTCCTGTCTTTGAAGACAGGACCGGCGACTCATCAGCCTCAATCACAAAGGTCCGATCTTCTGCTCCGTGCCCTTCACCGGCCCCGTAGAATCCCTTGATCGTCGTCCGGTTGTAGCCCCCCACATCCCAGCGGTTCCTGGCCCGAAACTGGAATTTGCCCAGTTCCGCCTGGCCTTCAACCGCCTGTACGGTATTTTCAAACTCGGTTACATCGATTCCATTGATAACGATTGATTCCGCTGTTTGGGAAGCATTGGAAATCGTCCAGCACCTCTTCTAAAAGCCACGCCCTTTGTTCAAAACTCATAAAACCGATCATTGGGCATAAAACGATAAAGTTATTCGTTTTTTTACCGATAATTTTTTTCAGAAGATTCAGTTTTCGAGCAGGCCCTGATCCGTTGCACCGATCGATGATGCTGCAGCGTGAACCGTGATGGACACCTTTTTATCAAAATGGAGACGTATTCGCATGAAAGAACTACTGAAACTCTCGATGCTCTTGGTTGTGTTGGCTTTTTTAACCCATCCCTGTACGGCCGGAAATATCATTTATTTCGCCCCGGACGGCAGTCAGATCTCCAAGGCTGAATATGATCGCCTGGTGGCCGGACAGGCTGAAAGAAATAAGAATTTAAAAAAGGCCAGGTCAAGCAAGCCCGCCAAGAAATCCAGGCAACTGATCTCCGCCACCCAACCAAAGGCCGCACCTATCAAATCGAGCAGCACAAAAAGCGCGGTGGTGGCAGGCGTCAAAACATCAAAAATCAGTGAATCGCATATCCGCCAGATTGTAAAAGATGTAATTCACTCGACCAATAACCGCGAAGCTGACAAGTTGCTGCAATATCTGGCCCCCTCGTATAAAGGCACGCTAAAAACTGAAGACGAACAAATGAGTTTGAACCGCGAAGAGTATAAAGATTACCTGGAAGAGGGCTGGGGCGGTTACGGATTCTATCGCGCGCGACATGAAAATGAAAAGATCAAGATCGGCCCGAACAAACAAAAAGCCACTTTGGAAACAGACCTCATTGAAATCGCGTCGCTGACCGATGGCTTTACGCTAAAGCTGAGATCACACCAGAAATGGATATTTGAGATCATCGACGGAAAGATATTGATCACCAGCTCCGAGGCTCAGGTGAAGGAGCTGTAAAACAAAGCGCCCGCAAATGAGCATATGGCAGAGCGTATAGCGTCAAAATCCAAGCCCTCCATGGCGCACCGGTCTATGGGGCAGGATGCATGCAGCCCGGGCAGAAAGAGATCGTTCTCTGTCTAATGATTTTATCTCTGTGATCTCTGTGGTGATGATTTTATTCCAATTTCTCGCCAAAAAATTCCAGCGCCGGGCGGGCGATTCGCAGATCGTCGTAATTTAGAAAGTCACCGCTAAATTCGTGGGGCCCGTGCAGCGCCAGCCAGGCAATCGAACGCGCCGGCACCTCGGGTGGTTCAAGTTCACCACGGGCCTTGAGGCCTTGATAATAAGCGACCTGATCTGCCGACATAAAGTTCGGCCCCTCTCGCCGTATAATTTCCTGCATCTGGGTATCCACCACCCCCGGTCGCATCGTCAATACGGTAAGCCCTGCTTCTTCAGCTGCCACCACCCGGGTGAAATGATTTAGCGCCGCCTTGGCAGCACAGTAAGCACTGACATTCTCCAGCGCGGTAGTGGCCGCTCCACTGCTGACATTAATAATGCGCCCGTTATGCTTGCGCAGGTGGGGAACGGCCGCATGGGTCAGATAAAAGGGGCCCAGCAAATTGACGGCAATGTTATACTGCCAGCGATCGGGGTCGGTTTGTGTCAGCGGCGCAATGGGCTCAACAATACCGGCATTGTTGACCAGCGCATCCAACCTTTCAAACCGTTCCACGGTTTTGGCAACCGCCTTTTGACAAGCATCCGAATCGGATGTGTCGCCTTTAAAAACCAGCGCCGTACCACCCAACTGCTGAACTTCTTCAGCAACACGTTTAAGGGCAGCTTCCGAACGCGAAATTAGGGCGACAGCCGCTCCGGCTTTGCCCAACCAGCGGGCTGTTGCCGCGCCCAATCCGCGCGATGCTCCGCTTACGATAACCACAGCGTTATTTGGCATGGGTACACCCACTCAATTGTGCAAATATAGGGCTCGATAGACGATTATGGGTTAATCTTTATCAATTATTCGAAATGGCGATCGCATTATTTTAAAAAGGGATTATTTTGTCTTATATTCAATAAGCTAATTTCGAATAAAGAATTTTCCACCCAATTTCATTAAAATCTCCAGAAGGCCTTAACCAACCAAAATATCCTTATTTAGGAGGGGCAAAAATGAGAGTTAAAATTGATTATGACTTATGTATGGGAGATCGCAATTGCAACAAACTATGTCCGGAAGTCTTCGATTATGATACAGATCAGCTGCAGGCAATCATTCGCGTTGATGAGGTTCCAGAACATTTACAGGATCTGGTTCGACAGGCTGCCGCTGAATGTGCTCCCGGCGCCATCATCGTCGAAGAACAATCCAATAGCGTATGAAGAATTCCTTATCGGGCTTTAAAAACCAACAACTTTGCAGTTAATATAAAGATGAATAAACATTCGATTCGGGTCAAAGGTGCCCGGCAGCATAATTTAAAAAACCTGAATATTGAAATCCCCCTCAACCACATCACGGTGGTCACCGGCGTTAGCGGTTCCGGTAAATCCTCACTTGCTTTTGACACCCTCTATGCCGAAGGACAGCGACGCTATGTCGAAACTTTTTCGCCGTACGCACGCCAATTTATGGACCGCATGGATCGGCCCCAGGTGGACAAAATCGAAGGCATCCCGCCGGCCATCGCTATCGACCGCAAGGACCCGGTAAGAACCTCACGCTCGACGGTCGGCACCATGACCGAAATTACGGATTATGTTAAACTATTATACGCCCGCCTGGGACAGCTGCATTGCAAATCCTGCGGCCAGCCGGTCGTACCCGAAGCACCGGCCACCGTATGGAATTTTTTAAAAGAAAAACCGGCCGGTACCCAACTCATTATCACGTTTCCTTATCGGCTGGAAGCGGCTTCAGCCGGTGAGGTTCGCAAAATTCTTATGCAGATGGGATTTGACCGGCTTTATCTGAATGGCCGGATTGTGCATCTGGATGAATGGCAGCCCCGGAATAATGAGAAAAAAATTCCGGTTGTGGCCGACCGCGTTATCCTGCGGTCAAAAGACCGCGAACGCATTCTGGACTCTCTTGAACTGGCTTACCGCTTCGGCGGTGGTCGTTTGGACATCTGGATACCACCGGACGGATGCTTTGCCTTCAGTAATCAACTGGCGTGCGCGAATTGCGGCATCCAGTATAACACGCCTCTGCCGAATCTTTTTTCGTTTAACAGCCCATTGGGCGCCTGCGACACCTGTCGGGGATTCGGACGCACCATCGGTATCGATTTGGATCTGATTATTCCCGATGCTTCCCGTACACTTGAAGAAGGTGCCATTAAGCCCTTTGGTGCCATCGAAGACGGGCGCATGGAGTTCGATGACCTGATGGATTTCTGCCGGCGCCGCAGAATTCCAACCCGCGTACCGTTTCAACATCTAAAAGCAACTCACAAAAACGCCATAATCGAAGGTACTTCAACCTATTACGGCATCAAAGGCTTTTTTCGCTGGTTGGAAACCAGGACCTATAAAATGCCGGTGCGGGTATTTCTTTCGCGCTACCGCAGCTATGACATCTGCCCGGATTGCAACGGCGCCCGGTTCAAGGATGAAACCCTGCTTTATCGGCTGGCCGACCGGACCATCGCACAGGTCTATGAATGCAATGTAGATCAGGCCGTTGACTTTTTTAATTCCTTGGCGGTTCTTCCCCAGGATGAAGCCAGCCTTCTGGTGCTGGATGAGGTTCGCAGCCGCCTGGCCTATCTCAAAGACGTGGGCCTGGGTTACCTGACCCTTGATCGACAATCGCGCACCCTTTCCGGCGGTGAGGTTCAACGGGTGGCATTGGCCTCGGCCCTGGGATCGTCCCTGGTCAACACCCTGTATGTCCTGGACGAACCCAGTATCGGCCTTCATCCGCGCGACAATCATCGGCTGATTCGCATTTTGAAAGGACTTCGCGATCTGTCCAATACGGTAGTGGTTGTCGAACATGATCCCGAAATCATACGCGAAAGCGACTTTTTGCTGGATCTGGGACCCCGGGCCGGAGAAAAGGGCGGCGAGGTAATGTATTTCGGCCCCACCAACCGTGTCAACGAATCGCTGACCGGAAAATATTTAAAAGGCGAGCGCCGCATTCCCCTTAAAAAAAGACGACGCCGGCCTCAAAAAGACCAATGGATAACCATCCATGATGCGGCCGAGAACAATCTAAAAAATATCGAGGTTCAAATACCCCTGGGGCTGTTTGTGTGTCTGACGGGCGTATCCGGATCGGGCAAATCCACCCTGGCGGAAGAGATTCTTTACAATGCGGCCAAGCGCGCCCTGGGAGATCCAAGGGGCCGACCCGGCCTGCACAAGAAAATAAAGGGAATTCGCAGGATCGACGACGTGGTATTGGTCGATCAGCGATCCATCGGCCGAACGCCCAGGGCGAATGCTTTAACCTACACCAAAGCCCTCGGTCCCATTCGGCAATTGCTCGCCGCTACGGAGGCGGCCCGGGCAAACCGTTTTGGGCCGGGTTATTTTTCATTCAATGTTGCCGGCGGACGCTGTGAGTCCTGCAAAGGTGAAGGATTTGAAAAGGTTGAAATGCAATTTCTTTCCGATGTCTATATCACCTGTCCCGATTGCAAAGGCAAACGTTTTAAAAAGGCGGTGCTGGATATTGTCTATGAAGAGAAAAACATTCACGATATTTTGAATCTGACGGTCGATCAGGCGCTCAACTTTTTCAAAGATCAGAATCAAATACAGGCGGCTTTACAGCCGCTGGCCGATGTCGGTCTGGGCTATATCCGCCTGGGTCAGCCCATCAATACGCTTTCCGGAGGCGAGGCCCAGCGTCTGAAACTATCCCGCCATGTAAAGCTCAATGACAAAAACGCTGCCCGCAAGCTTTTTATTTTCGATGAACCGACCACAGGCCTGCACTTTGATGACATCGGCAGGCTGCTCACAGCCCTGCAGCGTCTGGTGGATAACGGAAATACGGTTTTGGTCATCGAACACAACATGGATGTGGTCAAAACCGCAGACTGGATCATCGATCTGGGACCCGAAGGCGGTGATGGCGGCGGCCGGGTTGTTGCCAGTGGACCTCCGGAAAAAATTGCGAAAAGCAGCGCTTCTCATACCGGACATTTTCTAAAAGTTTACCTGGAAGGAAAGGGGCGTTTGAAGCAAAAAAAACCGGTCATTCGCGGGGTTGCCGAATCGACTTTTGAATTCAGAGCACCGCCGGCGATCGGGGCTATTGCGTTGAAAGGTGCCCGGGAACATAATCTCAAAGACATCAACCTGGCAGTTCCCCAGAACGAGCTGGTGGTGCTGACCGGTGTATCCGGATCGGGCAAATCCACGTTGGCCTTCGATATTCTTTTTGCCGAGGGCCAGCGACGATACTTGGAAAGTTTAGCCCCCTATGTTCGCCAGTATATGAAAATTTTGGAACGCCCGGATGTGGATCTGGTCACCGGTCTGGCGCCGACAGTGGCCATTGAACAGCGTGTCAGTCATTCCAGCCGGCGTTCCACGGTGGCCACCCTCACCGAAATTTATCATTTTCTCAGACTTTTATTCAGCAAGCTGGGCCGTCAGCACTGTACGGGCTGCGGTCGCCGGCTGACCGCCCAAACGCAGGCGACCATAATCAAAAAAATCCGTAAACGGTATTCACAAAAACCGGCCAGCGTATTGGCGACCAAGGTCTTTGGACGCAAAGGATTTCATAAAGAAGTACTTTCCAGGGCACTGAAAAAAGGCTTCAAAAAGGCCCGCATCGACGGCAAAATGCAGGTCCTTAAAGAAGGCATGGTGCTAAGCCGTTATCACGAGCACAACATCGAACTGCTCATCGGAGGTCTGCCCTCAAAAAATCTTGACCGGCTGATTGATAAGGCCCTGCAGGAAGGTGGCGGCAGCCTCCTTATTCTGGATCGTCACGGCAATGAGGAGGTGTTCAGCCTTTCCGGTATATGTCCGACCTGCGGTATCGGTCTGGAGCCGCTTGATCCGCGGCTTTTTTCCTTCAACAGCAAACAGGGCGCTTGCCCGAAGTGCGGCGGATTGGGTGTGCACAGCCGCACACCCGATGAGGAACCTGCCACTTATAGGGTATGCCGCACGTGCGGCGGCAGCCGCCTGAAACCCCAGGCGCTGGCGGTAAAAGTCGGCGGCCATTCCATCTGGGACTTGGTGCAGAAGCCGGCCCGGGATGCAATTGAACTCATCAGAATGATGACATTCAATGCGCAGGAAAAGCTCATCGCCGAACCGGTTGTAACTGAAATACTCAGCCGGCTGACTTTGCTCAATCACCTGGGTTTGTCCTATCTTTCTCTGGCCCGCAGCGGTGATACGCTTTCGGGCGGAGAAGCTCAACGGGTTCGCCTTGCCGCCCAGCTCGGATCCAATCTCACCGGGGTTTGTTACATCCTTGATGAACCCACCATTGGCCTACATGCCCGTGATAACCGTATCCTGATCAATGCACTTAAGACACTGCGTGATCGCGGCAACAGCATTTTAGTCGTCGAGCATGATGAGGAAACCATTCGCGCGGCAGACACGATTATCGACCTGGGACCCGGTGCGGGTCAGGACGGCGGACGAGTGGTCGCCACCGGAGCTCTGTCCGACCTCAAAAAAGCTGACGCGTCGGTAACCGGTGCCCTGGTTGACGGTCATCCCAAAAAGATCTCATCCCAGCTCAGACCCTGCAATAATATATCCACGTTAACGGTTAGCGGTGCGATAACCCATAACCTAAAGGAAATCAGAGCGGATTTCCCGCTGGGCCGCCTGATTTGTGTAACCGGTGTTTCGGGCTCGGGAAAATCTTCCTTACTAAAGGAAACGCTGTATAAAGGATTGCGCAACCGGCTATTGAAGAAAAAATATCCTGCCGGTGAGTGTAAGGACATCAGGGGTTGGCAACGCCTGCAGCGGGCTCTGGAGGTAGATCACAGCCCGATTGGCCGCACACCGCGGTCGGTACCGGCATCTTACGTCGGCTTTTTATCCGACATCCGCAAATTGTTTTCCATGACACCGGCCGCCCGGGCCCGAGGCTACAAACCCGGTCGTTTTTCGTTCAATGTTGCCGAAGGCCGCTGCAACGTTTGCAGAGGACAGGGTCGACCAAAAGTGGAGATGAGTTTTTTACCGGATGTATACGTACCCTGTGAAGTTTGCCGGGGCCAACGC
>JASFTL010000077.1:0-10695 GCA_050053555.1 Desulfobacterales bacterium | reverse complement strand
TTTTTTTGGAGGTGGAGTACCATATGTTGCGATGAGATTCAACTTCCCATTAAAAAGGTCATCGGAAAAAATTTCACAAGAAGGGGACGTCCTTCAGTTTTTCAGTTATTGCCGGTCAGTAAATAATCTTTTCTCACACTGTTTTTCTTTCGCTGGACCGACAAGCTCACGCCTGCTTAAAGCCTCGTCCGGCCACAACGCGCTACCATGCAGACATCTAATTCTCTTGCAGCTTGATAGAGAGATGGGAACGTTCATTCCATTTATCTACTGAGTTTATGTTTCGGAAGTTTGCCAAAACAAAGATGGACTGTTATCGAGCCTGCCTTGCATGGAGAGGCGTAGCTCTTTAGAGCGAAGACTGGTTCGTTGGCGCCTGAACCGTCGTTATCCGGCCTAACCCGGCAGAGTTCTTTTTTTTCTTAATCCAAGCCGCTTGGCAAGGTTATGAAGATTGCTGCGGTGCATGTTTAAATCGCGCGCTGCCGCCGACCAATTTCCCTTTCGATGGGCAACTGCTCGTGTGATAAGTTCTTTTTGAAATTCGTCAACCGCCTCCCGAAAAGATCTTCCATCCAGTAGTGCTGGTGCACTCTCGCTGATCAATTGTTGCACCTGGTGATCTTCGGTTGAAATATCTCCGCCTAAATGAACGGGTTCAATAATAACCGCCTCACCTCTCGGGTATTGTATGGATGCTTTCAAAACTGCCCTTGATAGGATGTTTTCCAGTTCCCGCACGTTTCCGGGCCAATGATACCGGCTTAACAAATTCAGCGTGTCGGTGCTTATTCGTACCGGAGCCGTCCCGATCCTTCTTTGGATGAGTTCACAAAAATATCCGGCCAGCAGCGGAATGTCTTCTTTTCGTTCGCGTAATGGCGGCACGTTTATCGGATACACATTCAGGCGATGATACAGGTCGGCTCTGAACCTTGCGGCTTTAACTTCTTGCTCAAGGTTGCGGTTTGTGGCGACAAGCAAGCGGACGTCAACATAATTGGTTTTCTCCGAACCGACCCGTTGGACCTCTCCTTGTTGGATGGCCCTTAACAATTTGGCCTGAATCGAAAGCGGCAACTCTCCGATCTCATCTAAAAAAAGCGTACCCCCGTCGGCCAATTCGAATTTCCCGGCCCGATCCCGGTTTGCGCCGGTAAATGCCCCCTTGGTATGGCCAAACAGCTCACTGTCAGCCAGGGTTTCAGGCAAAGCGGCACAGTTGAGGTAAAGCATCGGCATTTCTCTGCGTTCAGAGCCGGAATGAATGGCACTGACCACCAACTCTTTGCCCACACCGGTTTCTCCCAAAACCAAAACCGTAAAATTCGAGCGTGCAACCAGATCAATTTCCTGGCGCAGATGCGCTATCACGTGACTGCTGCCGATTATTTGGGTGCCCTGGCGCATTTGTATATCCCGCATCAGATCGCTGGCAATTTGTCCCTGGCGCTTTGCACTGTATTCCAGTGCTTCAATCAGATTGACCGTCTGCATTTGTGCGCCGGCTAAAGCGCCAATTGCCGTAAGAAATCGCTGTTCGAGATGGTCAAACGCGTGTTGATTGAGTGCGTCGGCCGTCAGTGCACCGACCAACTTATTTTCCACATACAGCGGACAACCCAGGCAGGCGTGGATGTGGCTCAAAGCATCTGCGTTTTTTTCCAACATGCCATCAAAAGGGTCGGGTAATGAGGTATCTGCAGGAAAACGCACAGGCTCCTTGGAATTGCAAATGATGTCGAGACGAGGGTGTTCCTTGCGCGCATACGGACGCCCCATTGCATCGGGCGAGAGGCCACGCGCCGCGACCGGTGTAAGCACGTCTTCATCTATCCGTAAGAGCGCGGCGGCATCATAGGGAATAATGCGGTTTAAAGATTCAAGTAATCGTTGATAGCGATCGGTTGCGTTGAGCGCAGCAGTTAAATCAAGACCGATTGAGACGATGGTATCAAGCATATCCATAGTTAATAATATTATAACATGTTATGTAATTTGCAACAACGATTTGTTGTCATTTTATTAACTTCATTTTTAAGTTACTATAATTATTATATAAAATTTATGGCATATGGCTTGCAAGATATCAATTTAAAAATTTGAACAAACCGACAGGAAAGCAGCACATGAACAAAGCAAATAAATACTGGTTGATTTTGGGAATTTCCATTTTTGTTGCCTTTTTTATATTGGGCTGGTTTGGACGGGAACTCTATCGCAAAATACCCCCAATACCTCAGCGCGTTATTTCGACCAGCGGCGAAATACTCATGACCAAAGATGATATTCTGCGCGGGCAGCAGGTCTGGCAGAGCATCGGCGGTCAGCAGGTCGGCTCAATCTGGGGACATGGCGCTTATCAGGCCCCGGACTGGTCGGCGGACTGGTTGCACCGGGAATCGGTCGTGTTGAGACGGCAGATCAGCAACAGACACTACGCAAAAGAATTTGAAGATCTGACACGCCCGCAGCAGGCAGCGGTTGAGCAGCTTCTTATGTCGGAGATGCGGGCAAACACATATGACAAGGACACTCAGACGGTGATTATCTCTGCTGAGCGGGCAGCGGCAATTGCTGAAACAGCCGCGCATTATGATGCCTTATTTGTCGACGATCCGGACCTGAGGGAACTGCGCGAATCCTATGCAATTCATGAATCGGCAAGACCCCAAAGGCAGCGCCGAAAGGCGATTGCAAACTTTTTTTTCTGGACGTCCTGGGCGGCGGCAACACAGCGGCCGAACATGGACGTTACCTATACCAATAATTGGCCGCATGAACCCTTGGTAGGCAATCATCCCACCCCGGCCAACCTGATCTGGTCCTTGATCAGCATTGCCTGCCTGATCGCAGGCATCGGGGCCCTGGTCTGGTACAAGACCTTCCGGGATAAAGATGATTGTCCTCAGTCTTCTTCCGATCGGTTTGATGCAGACCATGGCAAGTATAGCGCATGGTTTGTGGTACGCCAGGAGCGCTGAATTTTTGCAGCAGCCGATCATGGAAACGCTGCGTTGGCTGCGAATGATCGGAGATATGGTATTCATCATCGGAGTCGGCGCGCTGGCCTGGTTCGTATTGGGGCTAAAGACCGGATGGTCCTACGCCGGGAAACCAGAAGACTCAAAACCACTTGAAGCCGCCCTGTCAAGTAGATTCGAGGAACTGCCCAGTCAGCAATCGGCAAGGTTGATCGGGGCAGGAGGGATTATTGAGGCGCATACAGACGGATGAAGATCTTTATGGAGATTCATCACCGGATGGCGGCTGGAAAATTTAGGTCGTAATATTCGCAAAGATAAATTTATTAAAAGGAGGCGCAATCATGAAAGAAAAAATTAAAAAGGCTTTGGCCGATATTCGTCCGTCTCTTCAGGCTGACGGTGGAGATGTGGAGCTGGTGGATGTCGCAAACGGCATTGTCAAGGTTCGATTAACCGGTGCCTGCGGCGGATGTCCCATGTCTCAGATGACATTAAAACAGGGTATTGAAACCTATATTAAAAAAGAAGTCCCCGAAATTTTAAGTGTCGAAGCCGTTTAGCATTAAAATTAGCCGATATCTAAAAGCCGAATCAGCCTGAGCCAAAAGCCACGGGTAGCTGCTTACAGCCCGGCACGGCTGCGGTGTTTTAACCGAGGGGGTGGCAGAATGAACCCAATAATGAAAATCCTGGACTTAAGACCAATGCCGGCACAAGAGCGTTTCGAGAAGATATTTCAGGTCTGGAATAATTTAAAACCGGGCGAAACGCTAAAGATCATCAACGATCATGATCCCAGACCGCTGCGCTATCATTTTGCAACGAATCATGAAGGAGAGTTTCAGTGGGAATATGAACAGGAAGGCCTGATAAATTGGGTCGTAAATATAAAAAGGATCCAGCCGGGATATAAAATCGAACCGTGAGAGGCATTCTACCAAGGGGGGCTGAAAAAAGTCGAGCGCCAGCCGTAGAATTGGCCCCCTATTCCCACAAACCATCAGGGAGCACAAGATGAAGTTTGTCAACCATCATGAGGCCGATGAATCTCTGGATCTGGTGTGCCGCATGTGCCCCATGCATCTGCTGGAGCCGGGCGATAAGCTGAAATGCATGAAAAAGGGACAGGTGCTGGAAGTGCTGACCGATTACGATGGGGCGCTGGAGGATATTCCGGACTGGTGTAAAAAATGCGGCCACGAATTCATCGGCATGGAAGAAGATGACGATCATTACAAATTTTATATAAAAAAGAAAAAGTAAAGGAGCACGCGATGAACAACGCCTATCTGGATCATGCGTCGGCCACGCCGGTCAGAAAAGAAGTGCTGAAGGCTATGCTGCCTTATTACCGCGAACAGTTTGCCAACCCGTCCAATGTGTATGATCCGGGCACACAGGTCAAAGCGGCCGTCGAAGATGCCCGCGCCAGCGTCGCCGGGCTCATCAATGCCCAGCCGGCGCAAATTGTGTTTACCGCATCCGGGGCCGAAGCCAACAATCTGGCCATCAAGGGTGTGGCTTTTGCCAAACAGAAAAAAGGCAATCACCTCATCGTCTCTGCCATCGAACATCATTCGGTTTTAAACTCGGTGCGTTTTTTAGAACGACTGGAATATGAGGCCACGTTTTTGCCGGTTGACCAAACCGGACTGGTCGATCCGGCACGGCTTGAAAAAGCCATCCGGCCCGAGACGGTTATGGTTTCGATTATGCATGCCAATACCGAGATCGGAACCATCGAGCCCGTTGCCGAACTGGCAGCAATCTGCAAGGCAAACGGCGTTGTTTTTCACACCGATGCGGTGGCATCGGTGGGCAACATTCCCGTTGATGTCAATGGGCTCAACGTCGATTTGCTCAGTCTTTCCGGCGCATCTTTGGGCGCTGCCAAAGGCATCGGTGCGCTGTATTTTAACAAAAAGGTCCGATTGATGCCCCTGATCCACGGAGGCATCCAGGAAAACGGCCGCAGAGCCGGCACTGAAAATGTTCCGGCCATTATCGGAATGGGCACGGCCGCCGCCCTGGCCAAAATCCAGCTGCCGGCAAAAATAGACCATGTCCGTAAACTGAGAGACCGCCTGGTCGATGGTATCCTGAAGTCGGTTGAAAAAGTCAGCTATACCGGTCATCCTGAAAAGCGGCTGCCGGGCCATGCCAGTTTTTGTTTTGAGGCCATCGAGGGCGAAGCCCTGATATTTATGCTGGCCCAAAACGGTATTTACACCAATACCGGATCAGCCTGTGCGTCCAAGGCGCTGAAAACCTCACCGGTGCTCGGCGCTATTGGGCTGCGGACGGATCTGGCCCAGGGATCCACCGTGTTTAGCATTGATGCGGCCAACACCGCAGAGCAAATCGACTATGTGCTCGAAAAACTGCCGCCGATAGTGGCCCGGCTGCGTGCGCTTTCGCCCATCTGGGGCAAAGAGATCCCCGAGTATGAGGCGCATGAATGTGAGCACTAAGATATCTCTGCTTTTAGACGTTTAAATGGAGTTGGGTAACAGGTAAAAATCGTTAAATTCGAAATCCGAATGAGGAGGAGAAGGATGTACACCGATAAAGTGATGAATCATTTTTCCAACCCCAGAAATATCGGGGAGATCGAAGATGCCGACGGGGTCGGTGAGGTCGGCAATCCGGTTTGCGGTGATATGATGTCGTTTTACATCAATGTCAAGGATAATAAAATTGACGATATCAAATTCAAGACCTTTGGATGTGTGGCCGCCATAGCGGTGTCCAGTATGGTCACCGAGATGGCCATGGGAAAAACCCTGGACGAGGCCAAAAAAATAACCAAAAAATCGGTGGCTGAATCCCTGGACGGTTTGCCCAAACAAAAAATGCACTGCTCCAATTTAGGTGCCGACGCGCTGGCTAAAGCCATTGAGGACTATGAGAATAAAAAATTAGGTATCTAAATTTGCGCCTCAAAGGATCTGAAAAGAAAGAAACGGAATAAGTTGGTGCCGGAAAGTATCCAAAATTCCATGCGCTAGTGGAACAGCTGGAAGAAATCTATCTCAGTGATCAAATGAATAGAGTAGATTCAACGAGAAGATCTGAAAATGAGCGATACAGTGGTAATTGATACAGATGAATGTATTGGCTGTGAGACGTGCGTCGAACTGTGTCCGGAAGTTTTCGAATTTGATGAAGAGGCGGAAAAAGCCGTGGTCATTCAACCCAAAGGAGGTCCGGACTGCGTTGAGGAAGCAATAGAAACGTGCCCGGTAGAGTGCATCCATTGGGAAGAGGACTGCTCATTGAATCCACCGAACGAATTCATCAATAGCCCCTCTTTTTCTCTCGAATCGATTCACTGGGGCATTCTCATCCGGCCATCCTAAGGCAATTCCCACAACCAGGAGTTTTGTGTCGGGAATAGAAAAGATCCGGTGCACAATGTGCGGGCAGTGGACCACGGCAGACAAGATGGCGGTTCCGAGTAATCGCTCGTAAGCTAAAAGACAAAACGTTTGGACGAATATACCGATATCCAGCATGGCATATTCAATGGATAGCCGTTTATCCAGCAACATCATAATAAGGGCAGGTGCATCAAAGAGGGCGTACATGTTCGCATAATAGCGGACCCGCCTCTTGGTGTCATGTGCTTCGATCGACAGCGCTTCATAAACTCGGTCGTTTAAATCAGCGTATCGATCTTTAAATGGATTGGGCAGACCTTTGGGGATGGGGATGTCCGGCAACGTTGTTTTACCGGCCAGAAGGGCTTCTCTGTTTTCTTTTTTAAAGCGCTCAAGGATCTCCCCGGTTGCCACGACGAGTTCCCACGGCTGTGCGTTTTTCCAGGAAGGCGCCCAGAGTGCATCGGCGATCAGCTCTTTTATCGTTTCTTCGGGTACCGGCTCCGGCAGAAAGCACCGAATCGTGCGCCGATTCCGAATCGTTTCTTTTAATTCCATAGCATGGCCTTTCTTTTCTTCTAATTTGATTTAGGTCAAATCATTTTATACTACCAAGTGGTATTAATTACAACAGCAAGCAACCGTAACCTTTGTATTCACCCATCATGTGATTTGCAGGCTGCTATATCAGATGGAAATTAAGGAGACAGGCTTCATGAAAAGCGAGCAAGAGAATAAAGGCACAGTGATGCAAAAAACCAACGTTGACGACTGGACGATTTGCAAGTCCACCGCCCAGATGCTCAAAAAATCCCAAAATGACGGTGTCGACACCGCCTTTGATCGGGCGGCGGCGATGAAGCCCTGCCCCATAGGAGCCGATTCGGCGTGTTGCAAGCACTGCGCCATGGGCCCCTGCCGTCTGAATTCCAAGAATCCATACAGCAAAGTCGGGGTTTGTGGAGCCACCATCGATACGATCCAGGCGCGAAATTTTGCCCGCATGGTGGCCTGCGGGACCGCCGCGCATTCCAGTCACGGCCGATCCATGTTGAATGTCTTTAAGGGTGTGGTCAGCGGAACCATCGAGGATTACAGCATCAAAAATACGATTAAACTTGAAAAAGTTGCTGAATCCATCGGAATTGAGACCGAGGGCCGCAGCACAAACGAGATTGCCCTTGATTTATGCGATGAGCTGGAGCGTACCTTCACCCAGGTAGATGGAGAAATCCCCTTTGCCAAACGCGTACCGCCCAAGACGCTGGAAACCTGGCGCAAGCTGGATATCGTGCCGCGCGGCGCCATGCTGGAGGTTATGGAGCTGCTGCAGCGCACACACGCCGGCATGGATCAGGATTATGAGAATCTCACTAAACAGATCAGCCGCACCGCACTTGTCGACGGCTGGGGCGGCTCCATGGTGGCTACGGAAATATCTGATATACTTTTCGGTATTCCCAGCCCGGTGGCCAGCGAGGTGGACATGGGGTGTCTGAAAGAGGACCACGTCAATATTATCGTGCATGGTCATGAGCCGTATTTGCTGGAATCGATGCTGGAATCGGCGAACGATCCCACCCTGATCAAGGCCGCCAAAGAAGCTGGTGCCAAGGGTATTAATCTGGCCGGGATGTGCTGTTCGGGCCTTGAGATGCTGTCCCGCTGCGGGGTGCCGCATGCTGGTAATTTTATGTCCACCGAAGCGGTCATGGTTACCGGCGCAGTGGATGCCATGGCCGTCGATGTTCAATGCATCCAACAGGCGCTTGCCAAGGTGGCCGACTGTTACGGCACCAAATTGTTTACCACCAATCCCAGCTGCCGCATCGAAGGCGTCGAACACATCGAATTCGATGAACACCGGCCGCGCAGCTGCACCGATGCCATCGTCGAGTGGGCGATCGTTCGATTTAAGAATCGAAAGGTCGCAGTTGAAATTCCGCGCTTTAAGAGTATCGGCATCCACGGTTTTTCGCATGAATATATCAATTATATGCTGGGCGGCACATTCAGGGCTTCTTACACGCCGTTGAATGATAATATTATTAACGGACGAATCCGGGGAGTGGCCGGGGTGGTCGGATGCGTCAACCCGAGGGTCAAGCAGGATTGGGTCCATGTGGAGCTGGTTAAAGAATTGATCAAAAACGATGTGCTTGTGGTTCAGACCGGCTGTGCTCAAATCTCTCTGGCCAAAGCGGGATTGTGCACGCCGGAAGCTGCACATCTGGCCGGACCGGGGCTCAAGCAGGTCTGCGAGGCCGTTGGCATGCCGCCGGTGCTGGGATGTGGCGCCTGCGTGGACAACAGCCGCATATTGATCGCCTGCGCCGAAATGGTTCGGGTGGGGGGCCTGGGTGACAGCATTGCAGATCTTCCCGTGGCCGGAGCGGCCCCGGAGTGGTACAGTGAAAAAGCCATTGCCATCGGACATTATTTCGTTGCATCCGGCGTCTATACGGTCTTTGGAGTTACCTACCCGATTATCAAAGAAACCAAGTTTTACCGGCATATTTTTGAGGAACTCGAGGATCAGGGAATGGGCATGTGGGGATTTACCCCGGATCCTTATGAGATGGCCCGCCTGATGATTGCCCACATAGACAAAAAACGGGCGGCACTCGGCATCGATACGGCCAGAGAAAGAGTCCTGGTCGACATGGCCGACAGACGGCAACTGGAAGCCCTTTAATTGCGCGTATCCAAACATTTGTGAAGTGGGGCCGCGCTCAATGCAGGCGGGTTTCACTGCGAACCAGGTCTTGCAGACCTTTGTGGTCCAACATCTGTATGCCGCGGATACCTTTTAATCGAATCAGCCTTGAGTCGATCATTTTGGTCAGGATCCTGGAAAGCGTCTCAGGAACGGTGCCCAGCACGCTTGAAAGCTGTCCCTTGGATATTTCCAGACTCAAATTTTCAACCTTTTGCACGGAGAGTTTGAATATTTTTACACGACCGCTGATGACCACATATAAACCGGTCGCCTCATCACCCTCCGAAAAAATAAGCTGGCCTTTGCGGAAAACCTGATCAGTCAGAATCGTGGCTAATTTGTTAAGGTCCGGTTGCAGGCCTGTGTCAACAGAGGTGAGCCCATGAACACTAAAATAATAAGCCTGGATTTAAGACCGCTGCCTGCGCGCGAAAGGCACGCAAAGATATTTCAGACCTGGAATAGTTTGGAATCCGGTGAAACGTTGAAGATTATCAATGATCATGATCCAAGACCGCTTCGCTATCAATTCGAGGCCGAGCAGAACGGGAAATTCGAGTGGGAATATGAACAGGAAGGGCCTGTGGATTGGATCGTAAATATAAAACGGACTTAAAAACCTACTCACAAACAATGGCTAAAACTGAATCTGATAGACTCGAGGATGGATTTAGAGATTTTATTTTAGACATCGAACCGATCCGTCTCAGAGACCCCTTAGCCGAAACCCTCGGTGTTTTTAAAAAGAAAATCGCCGTTTTGGAATACACCTTCCTTGATGTCGTTAAACTGGCCGGTCACGCCTGTCCCACCACTGCCGCCGCCTACCTATGTTGTCAGAAAGCGCTGCTTGAACTCTGTGCAGATGAAATCCCGACCCGAGGCGAAATCGCTATTACCGTATATGGAGAGCCCGATGAGGGCGTCTACGGTGTCGTCAGCCAGATTTTTACGCTTCTGACCGGTGCGGCTTCAGCTACCGGATTCAGAGGATTGGGTCCCAAATTCAAGCGCAAGGATTTGCTTAAATTCAACCCGCAAAAAATTGACCCCGCGGCGCAGTGTTTTAAATTTCAGCGTCTGGACAACAAAAAAACCGTTACCGTCAAATTATACCCTGATAAAATTCCGTTCTCCGCTGAGAAAGCAAAGCGGCTGCAAGCATTAATGCCAAAAGTCATCTGGGAGGCTGCCAGGAAAGATGAGTATGAAGAATTCCAAGATCTGTGGATGGAAAAAGTTCGGGATATGCTGGTGGGAAAAAAGGATATTGATAAATGGCTAAAAATTGAAAAAACAGGAGCATGAAATGAACACAATCAAAACAATCGATCCCAGAGGGCTCGAGCATCACGATCGCGAAGCGATGGTTTTTCCGAGCATCGAAGAACTGGGCAAAGATGAGACCCTCAGGATCATCATGGAGTTTAACCCCGTCCCATTGGTTTACCTGCTGGAAGCCCGCAACGAATTCGATATCCGCTATGAAAAAGAAGGGCCGACGGAATGGATTTTAGCGGTAAAGCGAATTGCTGAAAATAAAGACCGCAAAGATCAGTTAAAAGCCATGCTGCGAGAGTTTCAAAAGGGACACTTTGCTCAAACCAAA
>JASFTL010000076.1:0-10728 GCA_050053555.1 Desulfobacterales bacterium | reverse complement strand
GAGACAATACCGCGCACCATGGAATTGGGGACCTTCATGTATTCCTGGCATACGCCGTCCAAACGAAAACGCAAGGATGTTGATTTGGTAATCGACGAAGGTTCTATGTGTATATCAGATGCATTTTTACGGTAGGCCGCAATAATGACCTGATCCACGAGCTTTACGATTTTGCCCGAGGCCTCATCAAACCCTTCTTCTTCTATTTCTTCTTCTTCCTCTTCTTCAAAAGCGACGTCCGGGATTAAATTAAAATCCTCAAGGGTTTGATCAGCTGTTGTCGCTTCTGCCGTCGATGCTCCACCATCAAAAAATAGTTTAATATACTGTTCGATATCTTCACGGATCGCCACGCTAAAATTAATGCGATTGGTTTTCATCAAGGCTTTGATATTATCAGTTTTATTTAGATCCCGAGGATCATCAACCAAAACCTCCACACCGTCTTTGTCCCAGGCCATTGGAACCCAGTATTCGTTCAGCAAAAAGGCTTTTTTAAGATTGGACAGCAACTCGACCGGAACCGTAAAGTTTGGATCATATTCATGAAAGGTGGTGTCATAAAAAAGGGAAAAGGATTTACCGATGGCTGCTTTGCTGATTTTATTATGTTCAATCAGAACGAATTCGACACTTTTATTCATTTTTTTTGAAAGGGCAAACGCCTGCTGCAATTGATCGGTCGTGACCATTTTTTCGCGCAGCAGATAATCATATTTGGAGCCGGACGTAAACGTAGCCGCAATCGAATCCATTCGCTTTTTGATCTCGACATCGCCGGGAGTCAATTTGTTGGCTTCTTTATAATTATCAAGAGCCACCTCCCGATGGTCGCGTTTTTCCATCTCTTGACCAAAAAGAAATTTAATGTGGGCGACTTTATTTTTTGCCAGTTTTTGATCCGTTAACAGGTCGTTCAATTCTTCCGATGCCTTGGTTGGAGAGTGCAATTTTAACAGGCTTTCAGTAAGCTCGGGAATAACTTTGGCCTCAGGATAGTCTTCTTTTAGCAGTTTGGCATATTCGGGTATCGCTTCCCCGAACAGCCCCATCTCTTTAAAAGCCGAAGCACTGTCTAAAATCGCCGGAACATCTCCCTGGTCCGACAGGCGCTCTCGAAGCATGGTAATTTCTTTTGCTGAAACCCCTTTGGGCGCGGTTTGTTCCTGGCTGTCAATTTCCTGTTTTAGCAGACGGATCCGCTTCTCAATTTTATCTTGGGTTTGCGTATCCTGGGGTGATACACTTCCAAGAATCTTTTCGTAAATGCTCAGCGAATCGGAAAATAATCCCATGGAGCGGCAAACTTCGGCTTCATTAATTCTGGTTTCGATATCTGTCTTCATTTCTTAGGTTAACCCTTTCATTTAAACTATCGTGAATTAAGCATCTGTGTTGGATCACGCGCCAACGGACACCCGCACAGCAGGTGGCTTGGATTTTACCGCCCACGATGGTAAAGGACAGGGGCGCGAAGTGCCACGATCGTTGCGGGTGAAACCGGGTGCACAGCACCTGGTTTGAAAGTCCCAATCACGTTTTTATTTTATTTATTGATTTTTTAAAAAATCGCCCGAACTTTTTACCTGATTTTGATTGCGTTAACGACGGCAAGAGAATATCACAGTTTAACCGGATCATTGCAATCGGCACGAATAAAGACATGAGTATGATTAAATACCCGAGCTCAGTTCTGCGGATATAGATTCTACCCTTTTCAAAAATTAAATCAGTTTCCCGCATGCCTTCCAGGGATTCAATAAAAAAGCTCCAATCTCGCTGTTCGGGCTCTTCTTTTATGGGGGAGATCAGTTCCTTAAAAATAAGATCCCCGGCAAAGGAAAATAACAGAATTCCCTTTACCCCCTTTGTACTCAGTATATCTTTAAACAATTCGCGCATATTTGTTCGCAAACTCGATAGCTTACTCGCTGATCACCCGAAGGAGTTTGTCTCGCGGGCACTTTGGATCAACGGTAATGACGGTCGTCTTTTGACCCGGTAATAGGATGTAATCGTTCGTATCCCTATTGTCGATATATCCAAGCCTGAATTTTCCAAAATTAAAAAATTCTCCAGCCTTCGAGAGCTGCGACACCCGGCTGTCCCAGAAGTCATCCTGGTATAAATCTTCAAGTCCGCACTGTTGACCGATCTCGTTTTCAATGCGCTGCTTGAGTTTTTTAAGCAGATTGGCCGGATCATCTTCCTGGGGTTCGATTTGTTCCATAACGCTTTCGGGTACTTCCTCCGGTTCATCCTCATCTTTTCGTCGCACGGCCTCTAAAATGAGAGCTTGCAAATCACTTTGAATTTTATTTTCTTTTATGGCACAGCCATTTTGGATCGAGAGATTCACCGCATCCCATGAAAAAATTTCATGTGATGCCGCTTCGCCTTGCATGTTATTTACGCGCGCATCAAACAATTCGCCTTCATGAAAAAACAAGATGCCTTTTTTACCGCTCGATTTGTCCTCCAATCGAATGGTGCAGGTTTTCTGTTCCATCTCGATTAACTGAAGAAACATACCCGATGAAACATTATGGAGCGTTCCGCCTTCTGATTCCTTTCTCAGTGTTGTCAGGATTTGACGCGCCAGGTTTTCGATGAGAAATGGTTTAGCAATATATCCGACCGCACCGCCCCCACGCGCAAGTTGCTCCATTTCAGGAGTGCTATAGCCGGTAATGATGATCACAGGAATGTCCGGATAATGCTCCATAATATGAGCCAACAGCTCAAATCCGTCCATGTTGGGCATTTTCAGGTCCGTTACCACCAAAGAAATGATATTTTGCTTGAGGCTTTCCAGGGCCTGCAAGCCGTCCTCGGCCAATAGGACCGCGAAAGATTCCTGATACTTCTTGAACCCCTCTTTGAGCGCATGAAGCATTTCGCTATCATCATCTACCAGCAGGACGTTTTTTATCATCGGTCTTTCTCTTTCTCATGGGACCAGGAGGCTTTCTCGATATCAACGATTTTAATACCGGCTACATAATCCATGGCTTCATACTTTTTTATCCTACCTAATTTATCGGTAATATCATTCATTTTCTTGATCTGATTATGGACTTTAACGATTTTAAGGTAAATCTCTTTATCCTGCTGTAATTCGGACAAAACTTCATTGATCAAATTATTAATGATCGTCAGCGGTTGATTCAGGCTGTGCGCCACCCCGCCGGCCATTTCCAGAACACCCTTAAACTTTTCATTGCCGGCTTGCTCTTTTTGCTTGTTGACAATAAGGGTTACATCTCTTGCGATACACTTAATATGCTGCGCACGGCCATTGTTTTTTACAAGGAATGCCTGGCATTTAAGGTAATGTGTATTTGAGTTGCCATCCAGAATGGACAAAATGGCTTCATTGCGACCGATTCTAAAAATATCGGCGAGAAAAATAAGAAATAGATCCCGATCTCCGGGGGCCAAAAATTCAGATAGCGATTTGCCCAACAATCGCTCTTTGGGCGCACCCAACAAATCTTCTCCAGCTGAATTAATGTGAATCAACTCGCCGCGAAGATCGAAAATAATGATGACCTCGTTTAAATTTTCAGCCGCTCCTCCTATTTTGGGGGATTCTTTGCCGATTTCAATTTCCGCTGTTATTTCTTTTAAAAATCCATCCAAATTAACAACAATCCCATCATCGTCCAGGACCGCTTTTGCCGTTAAAGCGCACCATATCGGCGTTCCATTTTTTTTCTTAAGGGCAACCGGAAGATCAATGATGCGTCCGGTTTGCATAATTGTATGGATAATAGCGCCCCGATCTTTTTTGTTTTGATAAAGCTCGATGACAGGGTAATCAATCAGATCCAGTGCTGAGTCAAAAGCAAACAGATCTGCGAAGGCGTGGTTGCAATAGACAATTTTACCTTCAATGGTGGTACGAAAGAGGGCGGCAGGAAGGCTGTCGATAAATTCCGCATACCTTCTGGCCGAGTAATCACCGGTATCTATTAAATTTGCACCAGCCATGATTCCAAACCTTTATTTTATATGCTTACATCATAGGCTGCCAATTCTTCAGAATATTTAACCGACCAGGTATCCAAATCTTCGATGAGCGGCGACAACAGACCCAAATCATTGGCCATTTCCTTCACGATCGCAAATACGCCACGGACTAAATTTTGATCGCTGGCTTGCCCTGTAAATCTAATTTTCTGCCCAGTGTATTCAAATTCACCGGCAAATGGATCTAAGAAAGCATAGCGTTCAGCGTGTTCGACAAACTTTTGTTTCAAGAGTTTTTGAAAATCGATTCCCTTTTTCCCTCTTAAACGCACCACCTCTTCAAATATTCCCAGCATTTCTTCAAGAATTTCAATCGCTTTTTCTGTCTGCTTCGGTTTTTCCAAACCGGGC
This sequence comes from Desulfobacterales bacterium, assembly GCA_050053555.1. Lineage (GTDB taxonomy): Bacteria > Desulfobacterota > Desulfobacteria > Desulfobacterales > JAHEIW01 > JAHEIW01. Next base: position 6,345 of record JASFTL010000076.1, on the reverse strand, counting down.
GCACGCCCCGCTTCCGATTTTTTCAGAGGGATCCGACAGACATTAAAGGAGCCTCCGAATTCCTTCGTTTTCTGGACGAGTCGTTCTTGATTTTTTTTTGATGGACTCGGCGAACCATTGCCCCAGGAATAGGAACCGCCCATTATTTTACCGTTTATGAGAAAAATGAGGCCCATTTCTTTGCCATTACCAATAGAGACATCGATATAGCCGGTGAGTTTTTCAGAACTCATCTTTTTAATAAGACCCTCAAGATCCGTAAATTCAGTACGCAGATTTCGGTAAATTTTTTCCGCTGTTGGAATGCCGGCCCAGTAATAAACTTCTTCGGTACCGATTTCATAAATATTTACGTTGAAATTATAATCATCTCCGGCATCTAAAAGACGCTCAATCGCCTCATGACCCGAAATTTCAATATCCCGATCCTGGAAAAAACCGCTTAAAAGTTCGTCTTGATCGAAAAATATGACCCCTTCGGCCGCATGCGATTTAAAATACACACCTCCGGCGCCGATTTCACCCTGGAGATGTTCGAGCAATTTTCTTACGTTTAAATAGTAAATGTTCAAGTTTTCAAGCACCGGCTGCTGTCTGGGGATGACAACCATTTTGACTCCTTCTTAATTAGACAAATTGTCCCTGCATTTCTATCGGTACCACAAAAAAGAAGAGCGCAATACCGATCTTTTTCAATCCTACCGCCGTTAAACCTGGCATTACTTATCTGCGTCGACGCAGGCGTTCTATTGATAGGCGAATGCTATCTTGCATTCGCGAGATCGCTTCTGCCAGTTCTCCGATTTCGTCCCTGGATTGAGTTTCGATCTCGATCCCAAGATCCCCAATACTGATCCGTTCGGCGACATCCGTTAATGATTTGATTTTACCGGTGAGCCGGTGACCGTAAATGAAAACTATAATACCAATTAACAACAGCGTACCGCCCAGAATGGCCCAGGTGATCAACCGCGTTTTTTCGGTCAAAATCTGAGCCCGGGTTTCCATCAGTTTAACCGGCCCGGTAAATTCATCCAAATAGGTTGTCGCTGCAACCACAAACGGGGTTCCAGCAACAGGAGTACAGACCATAAATTTGTCACGAAACTTTCCATCTTTATCCTGCCAGGTATAATAGCCCTGGGATCGTTTGCCGCCCTTGACTCCGGTAAATATCTTCCAAAAACCGGGAAAATTCCGTCCCAATGGTTTTTTTAATGTTGACATATCAATGCTGATAATTTTTGGGTTTACATGCGCCCATGTACGCCAGACGCTGTTCGGATCGGGCATTTCATAAAGGGCGGTATACCCGGTTAGTCCGACCTTCTGAACGGCCAGGGTTTTAAAGCCCATATCATTCATAAAATCTTCCTTTTTCAATTCAGGATGCGCCAACAAATAAAGTCTGCATTGAATGGCAACCGCAGTGGAAAGATCTGCAATCTTATCTTCTGCCATCTGGTTGACGATTTTGGTGCTTTCTTTGGTAAGTAAGGCCGACATTTGTTCAAGCTGCCATAAATATAGAAAGCTGGCGCCCGTCATGAGAAGCAGCGGAATTAATAGAAAAAGCAGAAGCATTTTGGTGCGTAAATTGAAAGCCCCCGTTTTGCGAACCGGCCTCACCTGTGTTGTTCCGGTTGCTGGGCGGCCAAGCTCAATCGCTGGCTCAGTCGCCGGTGCCTTTTTCTCAGTGGTTTCCACTTCTGTTATGGTAGCGGAAAAATCCGGTACGACTTCAGCCTCCGAAGCGGATTGCGGTTTTGAAACCATGATCGTATGGGTACATACGCGGCATTTGAACCGGGCAGCCTTGCCTTTAATTTTTGAGGCATCAATCCGATATTTTTTCCCACACTCCTCACAGATAACAATCATAGCTGGACTCCTATTGAAAATCTGATGCAACGACCACCCGCCTAGACAGTGGCTTGACTTTTTGGCCATAAGCCGGAAAGGCAAAAGCGCGTCAGTGCTTTAAACGTTGCGGTTGAAACCGGGTGCCAATTACCCGGTTTGAAAACAACCAATTAATCGTCTGCCCGTGCAATTAAAGCGATGGTTGTATTCAGGCTGGGCAAATGCCTCGGCTGGAGCTATAATAAGCCCATTATTGTTCCGCTAAGTATCGTTTTTCGCGGATTTTCGCCGCCATCATTTTAAGAAAAACAGCTTTTTTTTCTTTGCGTCGTATCATCTGGGCTAGATTGTCGACCAATTCAGCCACACGATTTCCAGGGAATCGCGATATTTCATGGCCTAAATGATGAATTTCATCTTCAATCAATACTTGAGCGATAGGCCCTAAAGCGAGTGACAAGTGAGACACAAGATAGTCAAAAAAATCCTTGTCAAGGCTTACAATTTCTTTGTCCACCTTTTCAACCAGTCCATTTTGCATCAGCTTGGCAATGACTTCACGCATCGTGCTCATATTCAGACCAGTTTTTTGAGCAACAGCATTTAACGGAGTCTTACCGTCTAATATCATAAAAACGGCAAGCATTTGATGATCCATGGGGAATTCTTCAATGTCATCACGCAGGATACGTTTAAAAACCGTAGAGGAAATTTCGCTCGACGAAAAATCCATAATGCTACCTCAACGGAACCGTTATCAACCGAGATGCCAGATAAAAGGTTGTCAGAATTTGATTGAAGGTGAATTCCTATTATTTTTTGGTTGCAACCATTTAGGGCAAAGGGTTGAGAGGAAAAACCTATTTTGATTTATTGAATATTTTCAGTTCCTGCCTCAAAGCGCTTAACTCGGAATGTATAAATCGTTTAAGCTCTTCAATCGCTTCGGCTAATGAGTCGTATGATTTGGCTGCGGCGGGAACTTTATTAGAAGGCATGCCCACCTTCTGCTTTTTAAGAACATTGACATCGGTTGCATCTTTCTGCAGAGGTTGGGCTTGCCTTTTACCGACAGCGACTGCTTTTTTCTTCGACACCTGTTTCCTGAGTTGTTTGTATTTATTCATTTCAATGCGAAGAATTTTTTTCTTTTCTAAATCCGACATATCCTGTGATAGGACCACATTTTCTAAGCGCGAGAACACAGAGTTCAATATTTTAAACGTTTTTGGATGGGCATTTCCTCGATTGGTTTTGATATATTCTCCTAAAGAGTTTAGAAGCTGAAGAAACATCAATATAATTTTTTCATTTTTATAAGTTTTCTTAAGACCATCTATTTGAGTAAGAAAACCGGCTAGTACTTCGTCCGTGATTTCCCAGTCGATAGAAAGAACCATGTTCTTCAACTCGGCCAAAGGATAGTCAGCCGGCAGGCGTCCTTCATCCGTCTTGTTTGATGCCTCATCCTCTAATTCAAAAATTTCATCATCTGCAGCTTGCTCGGGTTGATGACGAGATTCATTTTCATCCGCAGCTGCATCATTCGCTTTCGGTGCACCCGTTTCGCCGGAAGAGGCATTCTCTTCTCCAAAAAGGTCATCGAGACGCTTTGCGATTTCAGAGTCTAATTTGTCGTCCTTATTCGTATCGACCAATTTATCTCCTCCTATTTCAAATCCTTTTTTATGGACGCCACAGTCATTGAAATTATTTTTTTCAGAGTCATCACAACATTGGTGCCGTTCAGGGCACTGGCTTTAAAAGAAGGCCATTTTAACTGGCCGTTGAGATCCTTTTCAAGGGTCTCAACCGGAAGCAATGGAATCCCCTGTTCCAAAAGATCAACTTTATTATACTGCAGTACACATGGAATTTTGAAGATACTCTTTTTATAATTGGCAAGATTTTCCTGCAGATTTTTTAGAGACAAAATATTTTTTTCGCGGCGAACGGCCATTGCATCGGCGACAAAAACGATACCATCAACACCCCGGAGGACCAGTCTCCGTGTGGCGTTGTATTTTACCTGACCCGGTACAGTGTAGAGTTGAATTTTAACATCATATCCATTAATAACGCCGATATCAAAGGGCAAAAAATCAAAGAAAAGCGTCCGGTCTCCATGGGTCTTGACGGTGACCATTTCGGTATTGATGCGTTTTCGAAACTTTTTGTAGATATATTCCAGATTCGTCGTCTTACCGCCTCGACCGGGACCGTAATAAACGATTTTTACTTGGATTTCTTTATTTTTTAAATTTACAAATGCCATGTGCGAAACAATATAGTTCGAACGCAGCCAAAATACCTTCAGATCGGCTGCGGACTGACCAACGGGTTAAAGCGACAGGAGGGGTTCTAATATGGTTTTTAACTGCTCAACTGAATCGGCGACCTTGAGTCTTAAAAAGCCCAGAGAGATATCATTGCCAAAGATGGTGATCAGCAAAAATTCTGTCGTGATTTTGTTAAAATGGATATTCTCTTTTTTGCCTTTGTGAAACAACAACGAGAACTCGTTTTCACCGATAATTTTGGCCATCGCACTAACAGCACCGAAATTGCCGGCTGCCAATGCCGCCAACGAATAAATATCGTGCTGTTTTTCTCCGTTATCTAAGTTGGAGATGATGTTTCCGGCCATATCAATTAGAAAAACACAGCGTACCCCATTGTCAATGAGATCCTGATGCAAAATATCCTCTATTCTATCGAGCTGTTTTTGACCGAGCGTGTATGACAATTGCCCCTCCTAAATGATTTTTATGCTGATTTATTAACCTGCCTGTTCTTGATGACCAAACCGTCGGTATCGGGGTCATGGAAATCAGCTATTCTGAAACAAAAATTCGGTATCTTTAATAAAAACTTTAATCTTATTAACAGAATACACCCCGACACTTAAGATCAGGGTCTAAAAATTTTTTATACCCTGCTTATCTTTCTTAAATTACAAAAAAAACGCCATTTTAGCAAGCTAAATCTTTAATCTCTAACCGGTTATGATCTGCCTTTTAATTTCAGTATAGCGCTATTTTTCTTTTGCGAAAGGACAAAATCATGGGATCATCTGCGAACCAAATAAGAAGATAACATCCCACTGAACGATGGCACGCGCGGCGCTTGTGAAGAGGGTAACGTGGATCCGGTAATTTGAGGGCGATCAATTAACCGAACTGATCCGGCACTTTCGGTAATTCAACTGCGCTATCTAAATCCATCTCGATTAATACCTCGTTGCCGTTTTGGGCGGACAAATTTAAATTGGGATATCGCTTTCTAAACACTTGAATCATGGCCTTATTTTCTTGCAGAACGGTTGCCGAAAATTGAGTATAACCGTTTTCTAATGCGATTTTTTCAAGCACGCTGAGCAGGTATGAAGCAATCCCCATCCCCTGATATTCTTCACGAACCACAAAAGCTATTTCAGCCCTTTTTTCCTTCTCATACGCATAGGTCCCAATGGCACTAATCTCTTTATGCCCGCCTTTCTGAACGAGACCGATGATAGACATGTTTTTACGGTAATCGACACTTGCCCAGTGTTTTTGAACCACCTCATGGGAAAAGGTCCGCATGCGATAGAAAAACCGCATATAGATCGTTTTTTCCTGAAGCGAATAAAAGAAATTCCGATAGGCAAACTCATCGGATGGCAGAAGTGGCCGAAATTCCATTGTTTTACCGTTTTTTAATTTTAGCACGCTTTTGTACCCCTCCAGGAAAAGAAGATCCTCGGTCGAAGGCGGCAGCTGGTCGGCAAATATATAATGACGTTTTTTCGCCACTCGGATTAACTCTTCGCGAAATTTTGGATGGGCAATTTGAGCCAGCTCCATGACCCGCTGATAAATCCCTTTCCCCTGAAGCTCGGCAATTCCGTATTCGGTAATGACAAAGTTCACATCCCCGCGGGTAGTGGCGACACCTGCGCCTTCACTTAAATGAGGCACGATACGTGATACCGTGCCATTTTGGGCTGTCGACGGTAATGCGACAATCGAAAATCCGCCATTCGACATTGAGCTACCTCTTAAAAAATCAACCTGATCGCCGATGCCGCTATAAAACATGTGGCCCATGGAATCCGAACAAATCTGACCGGTTAAATCCACTTCCAGAGCTGAACTGATAGAGACCAAATGGTTGTTGCGCGCAATGACAGTGGGATCATTCACGAATTCCGAAGATCGAAAATAAAAGATGGGATTGTTGTTGACATACGCGTAAAGTTTTTCAGATCCCATACACAAAGAGGTCACGACCCTTCCCGGCAATAATGTTTTTTTCTTGTTGGTAATGATGTTTTTCTCAAATAAGGGCAATAAACCGTCGGTAATTAGCTGAGTGTGAAGGCCCAAATCCTTCTTGTCACCTAAATACTGAAGGATGGCATTCGGAAGATGTCCGAAGCCGATTTGTAGCGTGGCCCCGTCATCGATAAGCTGGGAAACAAAGAGGCCGATTCTGCGGGCA
>JASFTL010000075.1:0-10743 GCA_050053555.1 Desulfobacterales bacterium | reverse complement strand
ACGGGAGCTTTCTTTTCGATAAAGTAGGGAAATGTGACTTCAATATGAGCGGACGCAGCATTGAGGTGCTTTTTCATATTTTCCAGAATTTCAGAAAATTTCTGCAAGGAAACCTCCGGCTTCAGGAGGTGCAGCATCTCGACAAACCGGCTCATGTGGGTGCCTTTATACTCATGCGGCAGATCGACATACATATTGATCGTTGCGACTGTATTTTGAAAGCCATCACGGCGGTCACGAACCGTTATCGGGTATCGTAAATTCTTGATGCCGACTTGATCAATGGGAATGTTGCGGTAATCCCGCTGATTCTGCGTATCTTTCATCTTAAAAAGTCCTGCCGCATGCAAATCAAAGGGGCATCCTAGCGTCGTGGCCTCTCCGGGAAATCCCGGATGCAAAACTCTATCGAAGTAAATAATCAGGTCTCACATGGCTCATGGCCCGGAAGATATTGCCTTTGATTTTCGTATTGGTTTTGTATAGGCGCTTTAAAACGGATTTGATTTCCTGACGCTTTGAGTTATTTGCCGAAGGGCATGGATTGACAAACTCGGGAAAATTTTGCTCCTTGGCGAAATCTCTAATACGATTTTCATCGGCGAAGGCCAAAGGTCTAATGACCGTAAATTTTCCCTTAAAAAACGGCTGGGAAGGAACCATTGTGCTCGTTTCACCGGAATAGCAGATATTTAAAAAAAAGGTTTCAATGATATCGTCTTTGTTATGCCCCAGGGCCAGTTTGCAGCAGCCCAGCTCATCTGCAATTTCAAACAGGCGCTTTCTGCGCAGCCGGGAGCATAAGAAACAAGGATTTTCGCGGTTAATTGAACTGTGTCCTAAAATTCCATAATCGGTATGCTCAACTCTTAAATCAAAGCCGGCGTTGCCACAGTATGTTTCAAGCGAGTCGCTGAACCCCCACTCAAATCCTGGATCGATGTGAACCGGAATTAATTCATAACGTATCGGAATACGCGCCTGGCGCTCAGCCAACATCCACAACATCGTCAAACTATCAGCACCTCCGGACAGTCCCACAATGATCCGATCTCCGTCCTGTAGCATATCATACCGGTGCACAGCTCTGCCGACATCGCGATTGAGCGCTTTATATTTCGAGCTGCTGATTGGCACCGGAAAGAAATCTCCAATATCAAAAAATAAGCCAACTATTCATAATGTCGTAAGATTTACGAGGCTTTTTCCTTCTCTTCTTTTCCTTCCTCTGATTCGACAGTTATTACTTTACCAGCAGCCACTTCGCGTAGTGCAACAACAATATCTTCATTTTTCGGCGAACTGACCAGGTAATCAGATCCCTCCCGGATCTGCCTCACACGCTTGGCTACCATGTTTACCAATAAAAAACGATTGGAAACTCTCTTTAGACAATCTTCGATCGTAATTCGTGCCACGCAAAAACCTCCATTTACTGTGTTTTATTGGTTTAATTCGTTTAAATCGGTTTTATGGGCCAGATTTCCAGGCATCAAAGGATAACAACAGAATTGAACCAATCCAACCAATCGAACGAATTAAACAATCTAAAGTATTTCGACTAGCTCGTAGGTGCGTTTGCCACCGGGCACCTGAAGGATAAGCTCATCACCCGGTTTTCGGCCCATAATGGCCTGTCCCAGAGGCGAGGATATGGATATGCGACCATTTTCAATGTCCGATTCATCCGGGCCCACCAGCTGGTAGACGACATCTTCCCCGGTTTCGATATTTTCAAGAACAACTTTGCTGCCAAAAACAGCTCGATCTTTGGGAAGCTTGTCGGTTGCAATAACATCCGCGTTTGCCAGTTTAAATTCCAAATCATTGATGCGCCCTTCTATAAACCCCTGACGATCTTTGGCAGCCGCATATTCTGCATTTTCACTTAAGTCGCCGTGAGCACGGGCTTCTTCAATGGCTTTTATATTTTGGGGGCGTTCAATCTTTTTTAAATTTTCAAGCTCTTTCTTTAGTGCTTCAAAACCCTGTCGGGTAACGGGGATCCGATCCAATTTGACAACTCCTATAAATATTCATCAGCTAATATTTGAGCAATCTGCACTGTATTGGTCGCTGCTCCCTTTCTGATATTGTCTGCGACGATCCACATATTGATGCCGTTGGGGATTGATTCATCACTGCGTATCCGTCCCACCAGTGTTAAGTCCTGTCCGGCCGCATCGATTGCTAACGGATACCTATTTTTTGGGGGATCATCAATAACCCGGATCCCGGAAGTATTTTTAAGCAACACCTTAACATCCTCGGCAGAAACCGGCTCGCTTGTTTCAATATTAACAGATTCACAATGGCCGAAAAATACGGGCACCCGAACAGTTGTGGCCGTGACACCGATAGAATCGTCTTCCATTATTTTACGAGTTTCGTTGACCATTTTCATTTCTTCTTTTGTATACCCGTTATCTAGAAATGAATCAATGTGGGGCAGACAGTTAAAAGCAATGCGGTGCGGATAGACGTTGGTCTCATAGTCCAAAAAGTTTATGATGGCCCGGGTTTGATCAAAGAGTTCATCAATGGCTTTTTTGCCTGTTCCGGATACCGCCTGATAGGTGGAAACCACAACCCTTTTGATATTATATTTCTTATGAATCGGATTTAAGGCAACAACCATCTGAATTGTCGAGCAATTCGGATTTGCAATGATGCCTTTTTCGGTATGCTGGGCAATCGCGTGGGGGTTTACCTCAGGCACCACTAAGGGAACCTGCGGATCCATGCGCCAGGCACTTGAATTATCAACGACCACACAGCCATCTTTGGCGGCAAAGGGGGCAAATTTTTCACTGGTACTGCCGCCGGCAGAAAAAAGTGCAATATCCACACCTTTGAAGGAATCCTCCTTGAGCTCTTTAACATCGAGCAGGTCACCCTTAAATCGTAGCTGCCGCCCCATCGAACGACTCGAGGCCAGTAATTGTAGCGACTTAAGCGGGAAATTCATCTCTTCCAGACAGCGTATCATCTGATTTCCCACAGCACCTGTGGCTCCGGCAACCGCAACGTTTATTTTTTTCTGAGCCATACGGTATACTCCTCTAAGCTATAATTTATTCACTCAGGAAACTAAAACTAAGCAGTATCTTAGCATATAACAAAAGTCGCAACGCCTATGGTTTCGGGTTTCAGTGTTCAGGTGTCAGCATTTTGGCCGCTGGCTTCCATCCTGCGGCTGCTGGCCAGTCGCCAGGGGCCTGACACCCGAAACCTGAAACCGATTTATCCCTGACACCTAAAAAAACGACGAATTCACTTGGATAAAATCAATCCGTGTTTTGTAAATTATTTGCGGGACGTAACACTAGCAGTTTTTAACGATATAATCTACTACCAGATCACCTACCTCATGGGTGGTGCACCCCATCTTGCCGGCGGCTACATCTTTGATATTCTCTCGCAGGACTTTCTCCACACCAGCTTCAATAAACGACGCCGCTTTTTGCTCGCCGATGGTTTCCAGCATCAGTTGGGCAGCCAAAATGGCTGCAACTGGATTTATTTTCTGCTGACCGGTATATTTTGGAGCGGAGCCCCCTATGGGTTCGAACATTGAAACCCCATTCGGATTGATATTGGCGCCGGCGGCGATACCCATACCCCCCTGCACCATGGCTCCCAAGTCGGTGATGATATCCCCAAACATATTATCGGTCACAATAACGTCAAACCATTCCGGATTTTTGACCATCCACATGCAGAGCGCATCGACATGCGCGTAGTCAGTTTCAACATCCGGATATTCAGCAGCGACCTCATTAAATGTTCGCTCCCACAGATCAAAAGCATAGGTGAGCACATTGGTTTTACCGCAGAGGGTCAGTTTTTTGGCCTTGTTTCTTTTTTGGCAATATTCGAATGCATAGCGTATGCAACGTTCCACTCCTTTGCGGGTGTTGATGGATTCCTGGGTCGCAACCTCATCCGCGGTGCCACGCTTCAGGCAGCCGCCAGCACCTGCATAAAGGCCTTCCGTATTTTCACGTACAACGACAAAATCAACGTGTTCCGGCAGCTTGTTTTTGATAGGTGTATAAACACCTTCGTATAGCTTAACCGGTCTCAGGTTGATATATTGATCCAAATAAAAACGGGTTTTCAGCAGAATGCCCTGCTCTAAAATTCCGGGTTTAACCTCCGGATGGCCGATAGCCCCTAAATAGATGGCATCCTTTTGGCCGATGGATTCCAACAACTCATCGGATAGGGTTTCGCCGGTCTTTAAATATCGTTCGCCGCCAATATCGTAAGTGGAAAAATGAAAACCAAAATTACATTTAGCCGCGACGGTTTCAAGAACCTTAATTCCCTCGGCGACCACCTCCGGCCCGGTCCCGTCGCCCGGGATGACGGCAATTTCATAGTTTTTTTTCATATTCACATGGGCAAAACGAACGCGTTTTAGTTAAGCCACAAAAAACCGCCGTTTCGCTGGTACCAGGCTGAAATCCGGCGATTTATTGATCGGTTTTAAATCCGATCCTTAATTCGCTTTCTATATGAACTTGTTAATGCGCTACCTGAATTGTGCGATGAGTGAAGATCCTGCCTTTATTTTATTACCGATCGTTACTTCGATTTTTGCATCTTTAGGCAGATATACATCAAGCCGAGATCCAAAGCAAATGAGACCGTATCGCTGTCCTCGAAGCATCGCATCCCCGGCTTTGACATTACAAATAATCCGTCTGGCAATCAAGCCTGCTACCTGGACCACACAGATGCTTTTTCCATCTTCGGTTTCAAGATAAATCGCATTGTGTTCATTTTGCAAAGACGCTTTATCGAGATTTGCCGCAAAAAATTTGCCGGGATAATAACTGACCTTCTTTACCGTGCCCGTAAAAGGGATGCGGTTAACGTGCACATTAAACACGGACATAAAGATGCTGATCTTGATGCAGCTCCCCTCATAAAAAGCACTATCCTTCATATTTTTGACCAAAATTACTTTTCCATCGGCAGGAGAGACAATCGCAGATCTATTATTGGGAATGACCCGATCCGGATCTCTGAAAAACCAACAAAGAAAAAAGGTTGCGACCAGACCAATTAAAGTCAGATAAGTCATTGCCAGTAAGGCGAATATCAGGGTCACAAAGGCAGCGCTAAATATCAACGGATAGCCGGCTTTTGCCACCGGGAAGGCCGTCTGGCCAGTCGGATCAGACCAAGAATTTTTTTCCATACAACCGCTATGCCTATCGTTTCATGCGAATTGGGCTAAGTTAACAAATTCCAGCCAAATTTAAAGCTGCTTTTATAGCAACACCAACCCATATTGTCAATGATTACCATAACATGATTAGATGAACTTAAACTGATTTCACTTAGCGGGCTTTACGAGAGGAAACGTTACCCAGTTTTAATTCCGCATCTGATTTCCGTATATAGTGAGGAGCTAGCCCGGCAGCCTCACTGGTTTCGTGAGTCTCAAATTTCTCCATGCTGAGAAACCCAACACTCGATGCCCGGATAATGTGTTGGCCTTCAGGTGCAAAATAAGCGCGATCTCCGAGCACATTGATTATATTTCGACGATAAACCTCGACACCACTACCAATGAAAACGCAGGGTTCTTTGATTCCCTGCACGGCTGTTTCAGGAGCGTTTGCACTTTCGAGGCTTTTTTGCATTAAGCTGTCATTTTCGAGTCGATAGGTGGCGTAATAGACTTCACCTTTGCGGGCATCTAGCAAAGCACATATCAAATGCGAACGATCGGCGCATTGCCAGGCAAGGGCATCCAGACTTGATATCCCGACAACCGGCTTATTGTGAGACAGGGCTAAGCCTTTAACAGTGCTCACCCCGATACGCAACCCCGTAAATGAACCCGGTCCGATCGTAACCGCCAGGCCATCCAGTTCAGCGACGCGAAAACCGGCCATCCCCAGCACTTTGTGGATTAATTCCATTAAATGTTTCGAGTGCGTCTCGTTTTTTTGGATGATGAACTCGGCAGATAGGCGACCGGCATCCACTATGGCGACGCTGCAGCTTTTAGCCGCGGTATCTACGGCAAGAATTCTCATTCTTTAGATGGAAATTAGCTTTAATTCATGCGGTGTGAAATTGAAGTTATTTGCGCTTGGCTGCAATCCGCTTCGGTTTTGCCATTGACTTCATTCCGATGATCGCCTGCGCTAAAACTTCATCCATATGTTTTACCGGAACAAATTTGATCTTGCGCCTGAGATGTCGCGGAATCTCAGCCAAATCTTTTCTGTTCTTCTCGGGTATAATGATGGTTTGAATCCCGGCACGCATGGCGCCCAATGCCTTTTCTTTTAAGCCGCCAATGGGAAGAACACGCCCCCTCAGTGTAATTTCGCCGGTCATAGCCACATCATTGCGAACGGATTTGTTAGTGAGAGCAGAAATAAGAGCAGTCGCCATAGCGATACCCGCCGAGGGTCCATCCTTGGGTATAGCGCCAGCCGGCACATGTATATGGATATCCAAATTTTCAAATTTCTTTTCTCCCAGACCCAACGAAGCCAGATTCGCCCGCGCATAGCTCACCGCCGCCCTTGCCGATTCCTGCATGACATCTCCCAGCTGACCGGTGACAATCAAATCACCTTTTCCCCCGATTAAAGAGGCTTCGACATACAAAACTTCGCCTCCAACATGGGTCCAGGCCAAGCCGGTGGCCAGACCCACTTGGCTTTCTTCCTGATCCATTTCCGGACCATATTTAGGTACTCCCAGGTATTTCGGCAAATTGTTCCTGGTAACCGCAAATGGTTCTTTTTCACCCTCAGCGATTTTACGCGCAACTTTACGGCAAATGGCACCAATTTCCCTTTCAAGATTACGCACACCAGCTTCAGATGTGTATTCAGATATGAGCTGCTGCAGGGCTCCCGAACTGATGGAAACAGATCGGGTCTTCAGTCCATTTTCTTTGATCTGCCGCGGAATAAGATAGTTTTGAGAAATCATCATTTTTTCCTCTTCGGTATAGCCGGAAAGCGTAATGATTTCCATTCTATCCAGCAAAGCGGTTGGGATCGTATCTGTTAAATTAGCGGTTAGAATAAACACCACCTTCGATAAATCAAAGGGCAAATTGAGAAAATGGTCGCTGAATGCAAAATTTTGCTCCGGATCCAAGGCCTCCAGCAGAGCCGAGGAGGGATCCCCCCTAAAATCAGCACCCAGTTTATCGATTTCATCCATCATAAAAACCGGATTATTGCTGCCGCATTGTTTTAGCCCCTGCAATATCCGTCCCGGCATAGCACCAATGTACGTTCGACGATGGCCTCTGATTTCGGCTTCATCACGAATCCCGCCTAACGAAATCCGAACGAATTTGCGCTTCATGGCCCGGGCAATCGATTGGCCCAAAGAAGTTTTACCAACTCCGGGTGGACCCACAAAGCAAAGAATCGGCCCTTTCATTTTCGGATTCAATTTACGAACCCCCAGATATTCGAGGATACGGTCTTTTACATTCTTTAAACCATAATGGTCTTTATCCAATATGATCTTCGCTCGCTGAATATCGAAACTTTCTTTGGAAGGCTTGCTCCAGGGCACAGATACTAACCAGTCTAGATAAGTCCGTGAAACCGTTGCTTCAGACGAGTCGGGGTGCATCTGTTCAAAGCGTTTCAATTGCTTAATCGCTTCTTCGCCTGCATCTTTGGGCATTTTGGCGCGTTTGATCTTTTTGCGGTAATCTTCAACCTCAAGCGCCCTATCGTCCTGTTCCCCAAGTTCTTTGTAAATCGCTCTCACCTGTTCGCGTAAAAAATAATCGCGCTGTGATTTTGAAATTTCATCTTTTACATCAGACTCGATTTTGGCCTGCACAGTTGAAAGTTCAAGTTCCCGCGTGAGCAGGTCATTTACTTTTTTAAGTCGTTCTACCGGATCACTTAATTCCAGCAGTGTTTGGGATTCCTGGATTTTAAGCTTCAAATTGGATGCGACCAGGTCAGCCAGTTTGCCGGGTTCTTCAATACTTTGTAAAATCGAACTGATATCTCCTGTCATCTCGCCCCGCAAAGACAGGAACCTCTCCGAATTCTCCCCGACGGTTCTCATTAGAGCTTCTATTTCCAGACTCATTTCTTTAACGGGTTGTTCATCCATAAGCTCTATTTTTACCCGATATGATGACCGTTTTCTGAGGTAGTTCGTAATTCTCGCCTTGGCGGATCCCTGCACCAGTGCTTTAACGCTACCGTCAGGAAGTTTCAACATCCGTAAAACGCGGCCGACAGTACCGATGGTGTAAATGTCGTCCGTTCCGGGGTTCTCGATTGAAGGATCCTTCTGTGTGGCTAACATCAAAAACCCATCTTTGGCCACGCCTTCTTCCACAGCCCGAATTGACTTTTCACGCCCAACAAATAAAGGCAGGACCATATCGCAAAAAATCACAATATCTCGGACCGGTAATAACGGGAGGGAAGTCGGAATTTCAGCGCTCGAACTATTTTCTTCAATCAGGCTGATTAGATCATCTTTATCGCTTCGTGCCATTTTATCTCCAGCGGGTCGTCCCAGGACTTAAGATCTGTACTATTTGACCGAAATTGAAATTATAGCACCCCAAATACCAGTTAGAAAAGGAAGAAATCTTTATAATAAGACATAATTTTTCTTTGACAATATCTATCTAATTTTTTTATGAAACGTGTCAAAATAATGGTCATCAACAATCATTTACGCTCACGTTCGATTCGAACCTCAAGCCGACAAAAAAATGGGCGCTGATAAAGGTTACGCCTTGAAAAGCACCTCCCGAAGTCGTAGGCTATAAAAAAATCATGATAAATAATATTTATGAAATTTGGGTCTTGATTTTTGGTTTGTGTGTTGGAAGCTTTTTAAATGTATGCATTTATCGGCTTCCGGAATCAAAATCAATTGTTCATCCCCGGTCTATGTGCCCGAAATGCGGGACCCTTATCCGGTTTTACGATAACTTGCCCATCTTGAGTTACCTTCTGCTCAGAGGAAAGTGTCGCCATTGTCACGCGCCGATCTCGTTTCGTTACCCCGTGGTGGAATTGCTGAGCGGTTTATTTGCTGTGGGCGTATTTCTCAAATATGGCATCTCGCTGGAAGCGGCCATATATTATGTTTTTATCACCACCTTGCTGGTGATAACGTTTATCGACATTGATCACCGGATCATTCCCGATGTGATCACTCTGCCGGGAATACCCATCTGTTTTTTGGCCAGTTTTGCCCTGCCGCATATTACCTATATTGAGTCCATCATGGGAATATTGATTGGGGGCGGAAGCTTGTTTATGGTTGCCTGGCTGTATCATCTGCTCACCAAAAAAGAAGGCATGGGCGGGGGAGACATTAAACTGTTGGGGATGATGGGCGCAATTATAGGATGGAAGGGTGTTCTTTTTACGATATTCGTCGCTTCAGCGGTCGGAACGGTATCAGGTATGCTCATTATGCTAATGACCCGCAAGACCATGAAACTAGCGGTTCCATTCGGTCCGTTCCTGGCGATCGGCGGCATCGCTTATATTTTTTTCGGACCCCAATTGATTGCCTGGTATATTCATTTATTAAGGCAATAAGTTTTCAGCAAATGCGATCACCCGATTCGCTTTTAAGGTATTCAAAACTTCACTCACAGGCATGCAGGATGCAACGCAAAAAAATAGCAATTATCTCCGATATCCATGGCAATATGGAGGCGTTTGAGCAAGTTTTAACCGATATCGAGAAGTTCAACGTCGATGCCGTCATTAGTTTGGGCGATAATATCGGCTATGGACCGGAACCGGATCGCGTCATCAAATATATAAAAAAACATCATATTTCCTCTGTTTTGGGCAATCATGAACTGGCAATCATAGAGCCAACCTATCTGAGCTGGTTCAATGTCGCTGCCAAGCGATCTTTGGAAAAGACATTAACGCTTTTGTCGGAACCGTCGATCGAATTTATCACCACGATGAAAGCGTATCTAACTCAATACGGATGCCGCTTTGTTCATGGTTTTCCACCGGATTCTCCGCTAACGTATTCATTTCAGGTATCAGAAGGTAAAACCCAAAAAGCCTTTGATGAATTATCAGAGAGGCGCTGCTTTATCGGTCATACGCATACCCTGGATTTAATCAGTTGCGACGGTCGAAGACTGGATTTCAACTGTCTCAAAGAAGGTCCTCATAAGCTCGATCCCAGCCGGAAGTATATTATTAGTGCCGGCAGCGTCGGGCAGCCCCGGGACGGAGATAACCGATCGAAATACCTCATCTGGGATTCGTCGGAAGATAGGCTTGAGGTCAGATTTGTGACCTACGATATTGCCGCGGTTGTTAGAAAAATAAAGGAAGCAGGCCTTCCGCAAGAACATGCCCAACGATTATGGGGCAATCCAATTCTCATCTAAGGCCTATCTGTTAAGCTGTTGGCATCTCAGTTTTGGCGGCCTGCCCTAATGTAATTCCAATATCCAGAGCCGTACGATTCATATCCAGAAACTCAGCTGGAATTCGTCGTTCCAGTACGTTCATGATTGATTCGGGTTTCACCAATTCGGTAATGCTGATCACCACCCCGAGCATGCAAATGTTAAAGACAATGGGTTTGCCGACCTTGTCCATTATGGTTTCAAACATCGCAATTTCTTTTTGTTGCGCATCGACCTTTTTGGCAGTTTTGACGTAGCGGCTATCGGTGATCAACAATCCACCGGGCCGAATGACCGGATAAAACTTATTATACGCA
>JASFTL010000074.1:0-10867 GCA_050053555.1 Desulfobacterales bacterium | reverse complement strand
TCTCCGGCATCTTTGGGTCTGGCTGCTGTTGCTCCTGCGGTGAATTAAAAATCCAATTGACACCCAGCTTCAGGATAGGCTAATCATTATGTGTTCCTCAATAAACCGCGTGAAATTCCTATCTACCTCGCTCAAATTTCCAACACGGGTATTGATCTCTATCTTTAGAGAGAAAGGGGCTTGCAAATGATTGAATTTATCTATCAAACCCTGGCAAAAATTGGCTACACCCATCCGCTGCATCCGCCGGCCACCCACCTGCCGGCCGGACTTATCATCGGTGCATTTATATTTGCGCTGGTCGCCTGGATTTTCAATCGTTCAAATCTGGCCCAAACCGCCCGTCATTGTCTAACGCTGGCGTTCATTATGGCTGTTCCAACCATTTTATTGGGACTTCTGGACTGGCAATATCGCTTTGGCGGTGCCTATCTTTTTGAGATCAAAATGAAACTGGTTTTAGGCGGGATACTTTTGCTCTTGCTTCTTGTGGCTTTTGTCTATGCCGCTTTGGCGGGAGCCTTCACCAAAACCGTGATGGCAATCTATACATTGTGCCTGCTGACGGTGATCGGTCTGGGGTATTTTGGTGGTGAACTGGTATACGGTACCAAGGCCCCTGCCGGCGAAGAAGACAAAGGTCTGGCCGCCGAAGGGGCGCTGGTTTTTAATCAAAACTGCTCGGCCTGTCACCATACAGACAGCACGGCGACGAAGGTAGGGCCCGGATTGAAAGGTGTTTTCTCACGGGATAAATTTCCCATCAGCGGCCGGTCTGTTTCAGATGAAAGCTTTCGGCAGATACTAAAAACCCCTTTCAGCAAAATGCCGCCTTTCGGACACCTTCCGGATGAACAGGTAGATGCCCTGCTGGCGTATTTAAAAACACTCTAGATAACAAGAACGAGGACGACGACGCGTACGAAGCAGGAATGTTGTCGGCATCGTATTCGTCCTCGTACTCCTCCTCGTACTCCACATTGGCATTTTTTAGGCAGATTCAGATATTCAGGGATTCGAAAACTTAATTGGTAAGCGATTCAAGGGATAATCAAATGAAGCAAATATCAGATAAGAAGATTTCCGGTGTTCTGTTTTTTCTGGGATTGGTCAGTTTATTGTTTTTTATGCAAACGCATGCGTGGGCGCAAACCTTCATAACCGGAAAAGTGATCACTGCAGATGGAAAAATTGTGGCCAGTGGTGTTGTGGCGCTTGAAAAAGGCGAATTGCATAACAATGCCTTCCTTACAGGCGGCGCGATTGGATCCGATGGTACCTTCAAAATACCATTACCGTCCGGGGGCCCGTGGGGCTTGCATGTCTATAGTGAGGGGTATATCTACTTTCCGCTCCAGGTGCAAATTAAAGCGGGAAGCGAAAATGAAATTCCGGTTATTTTGCCGGTTGACGGAAAAAAAGGTGATGATCCGCGCATATCAGACATTCGCTTTGATAAAATTTCCGATCAGGTTTTTCAAATCAAAATGAGAGTCGATGATCCCGATCATAACCTTGGGCCTCAGATGTTGGCGATTGACACCCGGCGTTTTCGCTCCTACCGGCTCGTACCGCAAAGCGGGGATCTCAAGAATAAAAAAGCGGATTTTCCAAGCGGAGAATACGTATCTCCTTTTATTCCGCTAGCAATTGATGGCGAAGACTTAAAAAACTGGTTTTTTGTGGTGGCCGATCATCAATGCAGCAATGGTCCCATATACAATGGTTTGAATCAATCCGTGCTTAAACCGCCGGTTGCCCATGCTGAAAAACTAAAATGCGAAGTCGGCGGTGTCTGGAAGTCCAACTTTGATAAAGTTTATCAATTTACCCAGGCGGGGGCGGGAATGTTCAGCGGCAAGCAGTTTGAAGGCGATATTAAAATCGATAAAATGGACCAAAAAGACGATAACGTCATCATGGAATTTCGGTTCAAGGATGATAAAGGCCGGGCTGAGCTTCAACTGATATGTAAAGAAAACCGGATTCGCATGCAAGGAAGCTTTCGTCTTCCCAATCGTAAGGGTGACTGGATTTTTACAAAGCTGCAGAATGCCAAGGCCGCCAGATCCGGCGCAGACCTGTTTGCCGCCAACTGTTCTCTCTGTCATTTTTCTGATCGTAAAGATACAAAAGTGGGTCCCGGGCTAAAAGGGGTGTTTAAAAACCCAAAGCTTCCAAAGAGCGGCCGCCCCACCAGCGAGGAAAACGTCCGCGAAACCATTGTTAACGGGCGAGAGAAGATGCCGCCATTTAAACACCTAAAAGATCAAGAAATTGACGCACTTGTTGATTTTTTGAAATCTTTATAAAGCAGTCGCATCCGCTGCAATTAACAGGTTTTTCGAGAATTTGCCTAGCGGGCTTTGTGTGTTTGCTTTAAGGCGCAAAGCCCGGTTTGATTTTTGAATTCAGGTTAAAATTGAGGAAAGACGTTTACAAATTAGCTTCTGTTTTGATCCTGTTTAGCATAGGTGTGGTGATCGGGGCTCTTTCTGCCGATTCGGATGTCTTTCTGAAGCCTCCCGGCCTCAGGTTAATCAGTGACCCCGAAACCGTGATCCCTGCCAGCCATCATTATTTAAACCAGGAACTGCACCTCCCGCAATATCGGAATTCAACCGGCCTGCCTTTGGAGGGGTGGTCGAGAGAATTTGTAAAAACGCGCCGTTTTTCAAGTGATCAAAGCGCGTGGGTTTATTTCCGCATGTCTGATTTAAGGCGGACAAAGGTCATCCAGGCATCCGGTATGACCAGGACCCTGCGAATCTGGCCGACTGGGGCCACCCTTATACTGGAAGCATACAAAGGCGACGCCGTACGCATCGATAACCAGAGCCTTCTGGAAATTGAAGTCATGGCGAAAATAGCTAAACCGGAATTCTCTGCGCAACCTTTTTTTTACCCGGTCAACTGGAGCTATGCGCGATTTACGCCGGATGGCAAATCGTCTTTATCCACCGAGAAACTGAACGAATGCCATCAATGCCACAGTATTGCATTTCGACTTACAGGTGATCTCGTTTTTTCTAGATTTCCATAAAAGCAGAAACTGCAATGAATCATTCAAATCCGTCAGCGCCTTTAGAAAGGCTTTTTTATACCCTTCCTTGGCTGCATATCATAGGCGCATGCCTGGTCTTTTTGTTATTTTATATTTTTACGGCAATCCACAGCCAGCTGGGCTATGAAATTTCAGCCGGCGAAAGCCCGGGGTTTGCATGGCTAGCAAAGCATATATCGGTTTTTATGGCGCTGGCGGTGGGTTATCTGATCTGTGTTGGATGGTTGCAACATCTGTGGAACCGATCACCTGTTGGAAATGATGTGCGGCCTCTTAATATGGCGGCTCTGATCCAGTTTTTATCTGTTGGAATTTTGGCTCTGGCCGTTTACAATGGCTGGCATAATTTAAAGTCGGCCTTGGCATTCATTTTACTGGTTTCGATTCTCTTTCAGGGTTATGCGGTTTTTTGGCAGCAACAGTTTAAAAATAAAACTGGCACTCATCGATTGCGGCAAAAAGAGTCTCGCCCGCTTTTATTTTTGGGACTGCTCTTACTTTTAAATGGCATTATTGCCCAGCTGGATCCTTCCTGGCAGCGGTTAAAAGACCATGTCTACATCCAATCGGGTATTGATATTTTTTTACAGAAAATTATCCCCCTGGTTTTTGCAGGCACAACCGGCCTGTGGTTCGGCATCATCACGCTGGCATTACTGGCGCTCTCAGCTTTATTGCAGGCCAAATTTGACGAAAAATCCTACCTTAAAAGCGTTTCTTTTTTCCTGCCGTTTTTTCTGCTTTGCGGCTTTTATGCAACCATCTGCCTTACTGCTCTGACATATGCAATTGAGTGGCAGGTCCATAAACTTGATCTCAAACCGGCTATCTTTGCGCTGTCTGTTTTAGTATGTGGTTGCGGCGGCGCCCTTTTTTCCATTGCCTATGTCCATATTTTAGACTATTTGCCCCGGGCTCGAAAACAGAGTTCAGTGGGAATTGTCTGTGTTTCGATTGGGGCCGTTATTTTATACCCGCTTTTCTGGCTGATGACGTCGAGACCCTACCGCAAATCTGCTTGGTTATTGCTGCTGGTATCAATCAGCTTTATGTGCGGGCTGGCAATTTACCTGTTGTTATATGGAGATTTATTTAACCCGTGGTTCACTGCCCTTTCTTATTTCAAGGGCATTCTCTTGAAGACAATAACGATTGTCGCCGCCGGTACATTGGTTTTAGTGTTTGAAGCGTTATCTTCTGCAAAACCGACTGCTTTGCGCGAACATGGGAAGATTTGGATATGGATGGTCTTCATCTTCTTTCTCGGATTTCTTCCCTTCGGCCTTGTGGGTAAATATCCCGCTGCAAAATCAACGCTCTTGCAGTTCAGTGATCTTACCCGGGTGGAAGCGGCGTATGCCAGAGAGCTCGCCGGCGTATTCAAACTGGATGGCTGGGTTCGAATGGGGCAGAACCCGGGGCCTAATAACCTTCCGCATCCCTGGCCCCAGCCTTGGAAACTAAAAAAAACAAACCCATCTTTACTTCCTGATAATTTTAATCTGATGGTAATCGTTGTCGATGCATTAAGGGGCGATGCTTTTCATTCCGCCGGCTATCATCGCAATCTGACACCATTTTTGGACAAATGGGCCGCGGAAGAGGCGATTTCGTTTCGCAGGGCTTACAGCCAGGGGGGAGGCTCATTCGCGGCCTTTCCTTTTTTGGTCGCCGGAAGGAGTCGATTGAACCTGTATGGACCTGATCTATATCAAGAAAACCTCTTCCTTAAAATTGCACGCGCGGAAGGTGTTCAACACTATATGGTCATGAAAGGTTTTGGCCCCCGGTCCATATTTCCACCGGAACATCCGGTCATCGAACTGACGACACCACAAGCGGTTAGCGACCGTCGCACCGCAACCGCAGATGAGGTTTTTCGTTCGGCGCAGAAGGCGATCCAACGACTTCCTGCCGGTGAGCGGTTTCTATGTTTTTTACATCTGATGGATGTCCACAATGATCTCTGGAAAAAATCTGGCGGAATCGATTTTGGCAACTCACCTCGAGATCTTTACGACAACAATCTTTCCTATCTGGACCGTGCATTTCAGAGGTTTGTAAAATGGCTCAAAGCAAATGACATTTATAGAAAAACGGTCATCTTATTTACATCGGATCATGGCGAACAATTTTGGGAGCATGGCGCAAGCCTGCATGGACACACCGTTTATGAAGAAGAAATTCGGATTCCGGTTATTCTGCTTGCGCATCGTATTCGAGAGCGCTTCGAAGATATTCCTGTTATAGCAGCCGATATGGCCCCTACCATAGCCGAGCTGGCCGGTTACGAAATAGATCCGCCTTACAATGACCCCCATATGGGAATTTCACTTGTCCCTCTTATTCGAAACGGTGATCCTGCCCCTTATCTTATCAGAGATGTTGTCGGAAGAGCTTCGTTCAAGCGTCGCTTCTTTTTATTCCGAAACTGGCAGTGGAAATTCATCTATTTTGCCGAACTGGACCTTATCCAGTTGTTCAACGTGGTTGAAGATCCCCTGGAGAAAAAAAATCTGATAGAAGAAAAACCCCGGTTGGCTGTCGAACTGGAACAGCAGCTACTGGGCTATTTAAAACAGGTGCAAGGAAAAACGTACCGCCCGTTGCTGACACAATCTGCGCTCAATACCGACCGGTATGCAAGAGCTACCTACCGTTGAACGCGATGACTTTTCAATCATGATGGTAAATTGGGTTTTCTTCTCTTCTCGAAGCTATTGAGGGGTAGATGCATTTTTAAGATCGGTTTCCATATTGACACATCCCCTTCTAGTCCCTAACTTTGCAAATAATAAAGTACTTCCGAAACCAGCTTCCATCGCAATCAAATTTCTTCCCAAAATAAATAAGGAGAAAAAATCATGAAAAAATGGATAGTTATCGGCCTCGGTGCAATTGTCGTCCTCGTTATTGTGGTCGTGGTCGTCGGCATTTCGAAGCTCGGTCCCATCGTCAAGATGGCGGTCAATACTTACGGGCCCAAAATTACGGACACCGAATTGCGGGTGGATGACGTCGGGATTTCCATATTTTCCGCCGAAGCAAAGCTTAAAAAATTCTTCCTTGGAAATCCAAAAGGCTTTAAATCCCCGAGCGCCATGAAAGTCGGTTCTGTCTATGTGGATGTTGATGAAAGTTCACTTACCAAAGATACCATCGTAATTAAGAAGGTCGAAGTGATCGGACCCGAAATCACATATGAAAAGCGGGGCAAAAGCGATAATTTTAAATCGATTTTAAACAATGTCCAAAAAAATGTACCCAAAGGAGAATCCGCTAAAAAGGAGCCGGCCAAGGAGGGTGCGGGAAAACAGCTGGTCATCAATGATTTTATTCTAACAAAGGGCAAGGTCAACCTGGCTGTGGCAATGCCCGGCGGTGCACTCGGCGACCAAGAAATCAAGGCTGATCTTCCCGACATTCACCTCAAAGATATCGGCAAGAAGAAGGGCGGTGCCCCACCGGCGGAAGTGGCCAAGGAAATTTTTGCAGCGCTGTACGGTAAAATTACATCACCGAATGTGATGGGGGCTCTAAACGATCAACTCAAAAAGCTGGGTGGCGAAAGTGCCAAAATGCTTGAAAAGGCTGCCGAGGAAGGACTTAAGAGTGCCACCGAAGCCGTCGTGGGCGCAGAGAAGAGTGCAGGAAGTGTTACCGATAAGGTTAAAGGGCTATTCGAGGAGAAAAAGGACTAATTGATATTTTTGGGCACGCAGAGCCGCAGAGAACGCTAAAAAAATTTTTTTGCCCGAGTAAATAGAACCCAGCGTCTATGCGTCAGGCTTCTTAACTGCGTTTTTTTACCAAGGGTCATCCGACTGGATTTCATCCAGTGTTTTTTGATATTCTTCAACCAGCGGCCCGCCGAGCATTACGGCCCGGCGGGCTGCCTGTTTGGCTTCCTGCTTTTTCCCCTGCTTCCACAGCACCTGGGCCAGATTGTTAAAGGCGACGCCTTTTTTTGGAAAAAGATTCGTCGCCTTTCGTAATACTTTTTCAGCAGATCTAAGATCCCCCTGGGCATAAAGACTGTTGCCCAAACCAATATGGGCGGGGAAACTTTTCGGCCACTGATTGAGCGCCGTTTGATATCCTTGTGCTGCCGCCTGCCACTGGCGGGCCCTTTCCAAACCAACCACTGCTTTAACATAGGAAGCCTCTTTGGCTGTGGCCGGCAGACGGTTTGGCGGCAATACCACCAACCCCCAGTATTCACCTCGGGCCCACGTATTTTCAAAAGTTCTGAGCGCCGTAATTTTCTGATTCGTTATGCCGGAGTGCAGGATGATCGACGCTTCGCTGAGATCATAACCGATCACCACCGCATAATGCCAGACCGGAATCCAGGAGAGTCCCAGGTTTTGCAGCACGATTACCGGATGCCCGGCCGCAATTTCGCTAAGCAGCGCGTTTGGGCCGGTAATGGGGTAGGCAAGCCTTCCATGGCGGCGAGCTGCAGCGATGATCGCTGGCTGCAGGCTGCCTTTACGTGAAGGCGTATATACCTGAGAGGTGAGTGTATCCGGATCTATTTGGACTCCGCTCCAGACAAGCACCATTGCCAATGAGGCGGGTCCGCACTGATAGGCCTTCTGGGGGTAGAAAGGCACCGCACTCAATTCATAATAGGGCGGGACGTGGTCGGGGGCCTGATACCATTTATTCGACGGTGTGGTAGCGCAACCGCTATAAACGAATAATCCAATCGTCCATCCCAAAATAACGATCGACTGCTTGAGATTCAGAGTGCGGTGTCGTTTGCTTTTTTTATTATCGGACAAATGTAAAAACGTCGGTATAGCCCATAACATCCGTAATGATCAAAGCAATGACAATGATACCCACGACGATAAAGAATACCGTAAAGAAGCCGCCACCAGCCGGAAGTTCTTCGATTTGATCGGCAATTCGCACGGCTTCAGCATCGGTCAGACTATTAACGCGTGCCAAAGCTTCCAGGGGATCAATTCCCTGGGCCCTTAAAACCGCCTGGGCATCTTCGCGCGCCAGGATGGTCTTGATCGTGTTACGGGCCTGCTGGCCCTTCACGGATATATCCAGAGTGGCTTCTGTCTCGATCATATCCGCCAAGACCGATTGAAATGGAACGGTTAACAAAATCATTAAGGTGATGAGGAACACACTGGTCGATTTCGATCGTTGCCGAATTAACTTCATTCTTTACCTCCTCCAAATTATTTTCATTCTGTTCATCGTATCCTTAAAATCCATCATTGTCAATTTTGTCACGCAAGCCTATTGTCACAAAAAACAGAGGACAGAGTACAGAAAACAGATGACAGAAGACGGGGGGGCAGACTGCTTTCTGTATTCTGTCATCCGACCTCTGTTCTCTGTTATCTGACACTAGAGGCTCCAGAGGACTCCGCAACCCCGGCAACATTTGGGGGGTGTTTTCGTTTGGTGAGTTTTTCTGAAATTTCGGTATTTTAAGCCGTACCAAATCTCTTTCAAGCTGGATTCGAACACGTTACCTAAAATAATCGAAGAATAATCAGATGTCGAAAACGGTGATATACAGCATGGGAGCACATTGCCGTTTGCAGTGATATACATCAAGGTATTCGGGCGCAAGCACTGTTTCCAGGAAGAAGGATTTCCGGAATTTGCCTGAATACTCTCAAGCGGCGTATGCAAACCGGATGCATTGAATTGAATGCCGAGCCGTTTTGCCAGATCCTGGCTTTGATTTAGATATTCCCGGGCTTTACCATCTGCTTGCATCAGCGTCTTTTCCGGTATCGCCACCCCATAGCCGGCATCGTCCTGGAAATAAACCAATCGCTGCAGATAAACATCTTTTATGCCGATGGCGGCAGCCAGCCGGATAAACGCGGGCAGCTCGGCAATGTTCTCACGGGTTCCCAGGTACCAGAGTGAAAGCTTCGGATGGGAAACCTGGAGCCGCGCGCTGTGCTTTACGAAGGCCTGCAGATTGCCGACGATCTGATCAAATTTGTCACTGTTGCGCATGACGCTGTATCCTTGCGGGGAGGCGGCATCCAAAGATATGCGCAGTTCATCCAGCCCGGCTGTAGTCAGCTCGTATTGTCGTTTTTCATCAATCAAAATCCCGTTGGAATTGAACATCACATATACATCACGGTTTTTTAAATGCCGGATCATGGCCGGCAATTCTTCATTTAATAGCGGCTCACCGATTCCGTGAAGGGCAATTTGTTCAAGTCCCGGCAGCTGATCCGTAATCCGGACCAGTTCATCAAATGTCACATCTCGCGCGGGTTCCCAGCTTCCACGGTATAAAATACACGCCTTGCATTTGAGGTTACATCGATTTGTTACCTCCAGATACAAATTCCGGGGAAGGCTTGGTTTCGCGTCCCTTGTCGTCATAAATGTAGCTGTCTTTTATCCAAATTGAGCGATTGTCGTGGTCGAAGATCCGCCTCTGGCGGATTGCTGCCGCAAGGAAATAGGCTTGCCCCAATGAATCCTCCCGCAGGGGGGCCGCGAAGCGGCATTCATTTTGGTTACGCTCGATTCGGTTTTACAATGGTGGTGCAGATACTGCCGGTTCGAAGCGGTTTTGCGGCTGAAGAGAGTCGGCCCGCAATCTCGATGTGTTTGTCCTGAAAAATTGGACAGAATTCATCCGGTTCCTCGAAGCGGCCCCTTAATTTCCGCCGGGCGGCACATCCGCCGCCGCAATTTTGAACATAGTCACAATTTAAACAAAATGAGGGCGTTTGATGCGTGTGCTTGAAATAAGGAGATTCAAATACCGCCTCCTTTTCTTTAGCTAAATCTTCGATCGTAAGATCCGAATTCGGCCAGTAGACGCAGGCTTTTAAATGCCGGTCGGGGGTGACGCGCATGCTCTGGCCGCCGCAGGGCGTACCGTTGAGACCATTGACCCCCAAAAACGTATTGACCAGGGGTTCGGATACGGAGATAATTTCGCAACCTTCAAAAAGAATATTAAACGCGCGCCAGTATTGGTCGAAATTTGGCATAAATTCAGCCGTATACATGGGCTGATAAACATTGACCCGGAAATCGGCTCCCAAGGACGCTGCCAGCTGGGCAATTTTCCCCAGGTCTTTGTGATTTAGATTCATCAATACCGCCAGGATAGAAACCCGAATATCAAGCCTTCGGCATCTAGCGATGCCTTTCATAATCGTGTGCCAGTTGCCGCGGCCGCGAAACTGATCCTGCCTTTGTTCATCCGGAAAGTCCACCGAAAATTCAACATCGCTGAAATATTTCAGCTTTTCATCAGGTGTGATCGACAGGGTGTAGCCGTTGGAGGCCAGGCTGAGCTTGATCTGCCTGGCATGCAAATATTCTAAAATTTCGTCATATTGTGGGTTCAGACCATTTTCACCGGTACCGAATCCGATGGAGTTGATCGGGATGCTTTCGCACACTTTTTGAATATCATTGAGGGTCAGACTATCGATTTGATCCTGATTCCGGTAGCAGTGCGCGCAGGACAAATTACAATCGCTGGTCAGTCCGATTCCGAGAGAAACCATATAGATCCTCCTATTAAAAATATTCGAAGCACGAATATCGAAATTCGAAACAAATTCTAAATTCAAAATCAGAATGTTCAAAACGTTTTGAATTTTGGTCATTTGATATTCGGATTTGTTTCGGATTTCGAATTTCGGGTTTTATTTTTTGAATAGGTACTTTAGCGGCACCAAAAACAAATAATATGCTGCCAAAACGCTGCCGCGCAAGGAGCCCGTCACTTTGGAAACCCCGACTCTTTTGCGGTATCTTATAGGCACACTTTGGATGCGTAGT
>JASFTL010000073.1:0-10903 GCA_050053555.1 Desulfobacterales bacterium | reverse complement strand
GTCAGGGTTTCCCCCATTGCGCAAAATTCCTCACTGCTGCCTCCCGTAGGAGTCTGGACCGTGTGTCAGTTCCAGTGTGGCTGATCATCCTCTCAGACCAGCTAACCATCGTTGCCTTGGTAGGCCATTACCCTACCAACAAGCTAATGGTACGCGGGCTCATCTCCTAACAGTAGCTTCCATGGAGAGGCCACCTTTGATCACAAAAGCCGAAGCATTTGTGATATTATTCGGTATTAGCACGCCTTTCGGCGGGTTATCCCCAATTTGGAGGTAGATTACCCACGCGTTACTCACCCGTGCGCCACTTTACTAGCTTCAGCAAGCTGAAGCGTTCTCGTGCGACTTGCATGTGTTAAGCACGCCGCCAGCGTTCATTCTGAGCCAGGATCAAACTCTCCAATTAAACTATACTATGCCGGCTCGAAAGCACGGCATATTTACGTGGACCCGACTCGCATACGCGTCACTATTTAGTTTTCAAAGATCAAATACCCCAGTATAGGGGGGCAGCGCATTAAAAATGCCGGATTTAGGCTGCAAAGCAACTCTTTCAATATACTAATTTGGGATGTTTTGTCAACCCTTTTTGCGGTCAATTATGTCGTCTATTCTCATTCTTAACGCCAAACGAGAAGCGCAAAAGCTACACTTACTGATATGCTTTGTCAATAAAAAAATAAATCGGATGATTTATTTTTTTATTTTAATTTTATGGAAATGTTTTTTCCCTGACCGCAAAACAATTGTTTGTTGATCATCTAAATCGCTGTCGGTAATTATATCATCAAATGATTTGATACGCTTATTGTTGATATAGGCGCCTCCCTGTTCAATCAGCCTGCGCGCTGCCCCGCCTGAATTGACCAGTCCAACCATATGAAATAGCTTAAAGGCGGGAATACCTGATTTCAGGATGGCAGGATCCAATGAGGAGTAAGGAACGGACACATCATCAGCATCCGTAGCACCGCGCGGTATGGAGCTGGACGCCAGGATGGTGCTCGGAATATCGCGTGCGCCAAACATGCTCGCCGCGGCTTTATATGCTTTGAGAGCCTCGTCTTTGCCGTGGGCCAGCAGAGTTGCTTCGTATGCTAAAATAGCCTTGGCACTGTTTAGGTCCGCTCCGCTTAACTTTTCAATATGTCTGATTTCGTCCATCGGCAAAAACGTAAACAAAGCTAAAAATCGGCTGACATCGCGGTCATCGGTGTTTATCCAGTATTGGTAGTAATCATAAGAGGAAGTCTTTTCAGCATCCAGCCACACGGCTCCTTTGGCCGTTTTGCCCATCTTTTCACCACCGCTGGTGGTTATCAAGGGGAAGGTGATCCCAAATGCAGCTCCCTGATTTACGCGACGAATTAATTCAACCCCGGCAACGATATTGCCCCATTGGTCACTACCGCCCATCTGAATTTTACAATCGTAATTGTTAAATAGTTCCAAAAAATCATAGGCTTGCAGCACCATATAATTAAACTCGATAAATGTTAGGCCTTCTTCGGAATCCAGGCGGACCTTATAGCTTTCGGCTTTTATCATGCGATTTACCGAGAAATGACGGCCGATATCCCTTAAAAAGGGAATATATTCTAATTGGGTCAGCCAGTCAGCATTATTTAGCATCAATGCTTTGTCTTTTCCAAAATCAAGAAAATGAGAAAGCTGTCTTTTAATACCTGCAGCATTTTGTGCCAAAGCCTCCAGGGTCAGCAATTGACGCATTTCGGTCTTTCCTGAGGGATCTCCGACCATACCCGTTCCCCCTCCAATCAAGGCAATCGGTCGGTGACCCTGTCTTTGCATGTGTGCCAGAGACATGATGGGCACCAGACTGCCGATGTGCAAACTTGCGGCCGTAGGATCAAATCCGATATAGCAGGTCACGCTTCCCTGATCGAGGCAGTCTCTTAACTCCTGGTCATGGGTGGTTTGATCAACAAATCCACGTTCCTTCAAAATATCCAGAACATTAGCCATCATAACTTTCCTTAACTGAAATTAAAAAAACGAATTTTCAATTTATAACTGGATCTTAAACGTTCACCTAATAGAGCAAAAGTTAAGATTTGTCCATCTGAATTTAATATAATAATAGCCGCTTGCAAAAGCTTAGATCTTGTTCGAGGGCAAGGCGCGATTCATTTCAAAAGCGGAGCGTACACGATAGTACGTGAGCATTTTGAAACGGATCGCAACGCAGCCATCGGGCAAGAGATGAATTTTTGCAAGTGGCTATTTATTTGTTGGCGTATTCGACGGCTCTGGTCTCGCGAATAACCGTAACCTTAATCTGACCCGGAAAAGTCAACGACTCTTCTATTTTCTTTGCGATGTCGCGGCTCACCAAGATGGCTTCCTCGTCGGAAATCATCTCGCTTTCGACAATTACTCTCAATTCCCTTCCAGCCTGGATGGCATAGGTATTGGAAACGCCCTTAAAAGCGTTGGCGATATTTTCAAGATCCTCTAACCGTTTAATATAGTTTTCAAGCAGTTCTTTACGAGCTCCCGGTCTGGCCCCGGAGAGTCCATCCGCAGCCTGAACGAGCAATGCGAAAACCGAATTCGGAGCCACGTCCTCATGATGGGCGGCAATGGCATGCACCACTTTGGGGGATTCATTAAATTTTTTCGCCAGGCGTGATCCGATGAGGGCATGCGGTCCTTCGACTTCATGATCAATGGCTTTACCGATGTCATGCAGCAATCCCATACGACGGGCCATTTTCGCATTTAGACCCAGTTCAGAAGCCATAATTCCTGACAAAAAGCCCACCTCTATCGAATGTTGCAGCACATTCTGCGCGTAGCTCGTGCGAAACTTCAAGCGGCCAAGGGTTCTGATTAGTTCATTATGAATCCCATGGACACCCAGATCGAACGCGGCCTGTTCTCCAGCTTCTTTGACGGCGATATCGACTTCCTGCCCGACCTTTTTAACGACATCCTCTATGCGGGCGGGGTGGATTCGGCCGTCGGAGATGAGCCGCATCAACGACAATCGTGCAACTTCTCTCCGGACGGGATTAAAGGCGGATAAGATAACGGCTTCCGGAGTATCATCAATAATCAAATCGACACCGGTGGCGGCTTCGAGGGCCCGGATATTACGACCTTCCCGGCCGATGATCCGCCCCTTCATTTCATCGCTGGGCAACTGCACGACCGAAACGGTACGTTCGGCAACATATTCTCCGGCATAGCGTTGGATGGCCGTTGCCAGAATCTTTTTCGATTTCCGATCGGCACGTTCCTTGGCCTCATTTTCAATTTTTTTTATCATCCGAGCCCCTTCGTAGCGGGCCTCGTTTTCCATTGCCCTGATCAATAGTTCCTTCGCCTGCTCTGCCGATAATCCCGAAATCTTTTCAAGCTGCTGTTTTTGTTCTTCGATGAGTTCTTCATATTTAAGTTCTTTGCGCTCAATTTCGTTCTCCCGCTTTCTCAGCGTCTTTTCTTTGCGCTGAAGTTCGCGATCCTTGCGCTCCTGTTGCTCGATTTTACGATCGATACTTTCTTCCTTTTGCATCAAGCGAGACTCGCGTTTTTTTTGCTCCGAACGCGTCTCCTTTGTCTCAGCGTCGAAATCACTTTTCATTTTGAAAAGTCGATCTTTTACCTCCAGATCAGCCTCTCTTAAAAGTGTTTCGGCCTTGCGCCTTGAATCTTCCAACAGGCGCGATGCTTCCTCCTCAACCGCTTTAATCTTTTGAGATATAATTTGACCTTTTACCCAAAAGGCAATCGCGAAACCGGTGCCAAAGCAAACAGCGCCGATAATTATACTTAATGCACTCATATCCCACTCCTCGGACAATCAAAAGTGAAACGCTTGCGGTCTGCAATCGTTGAAATAAACCTGTTTTCTCGATTTTTTGAGATAAAATAACCAATCGCTTCTAATTGATTAAGATAAGGCCTTGGAGCGAAACTTTGAGGTAAGCAGATAAGGAGTTGGAAGTAATAAAAGACTGGCTACGCCATTAAATCCGAAAACCTGAAGCATGTATTCAATGAGTGATCCATCATCGACGCCATTCGAATTGGGTTGCATCGAAATCCCGGCAAAAGCGTTTCAATCCATCGGTTCTGCAAAAAAAAGAACCCCCACCAAAATGCCGTGTTGACAGTTCTTTGAACCTGGGGTTCAAAGTGGGCACCTTTTAGTTTCGTCAGGCTTTTCTGAACTAGCAGAACATGCACACAGAAACCAGAGAAGGCTCCCAGAAGATAGCTGTTGGGTCAAAGAATAACTCCCAATCACGGACATGGTAGGGGCAAAAACCCATATCGATTCTGCGAAAACAGTTTGACCAGACTTAACCCTGTGCCATCTCAGATGTATTCAAAAAGCTGGTCGGTATAGGTCTCGCGGAAAACGATGTTGCGACCCGTTTCACGGGCAATTCATTTTCAACTTGTAATATACGGTCCCCATTTACTGCACGCAATCATCTATCCTACGAATCAATTTCGCCGAGCGTTCCGATATATCTTGCAAAAATTTCGAATGGTTGTTTTCCAGTTCCACATTCTGATAAGCGATGTTCAGTGCAGCTAACATCAAAGTGGTTAAATGCGAAGTCGTTGAAGCATCACCAGATTGCTGATTTTCAACCCGTGACACTTCTTTTGTTAATACATCAGCAACTTCTTTAGCTTTCTTAACCTCCGATTTGGCTTTGAAGGTGTATGGTTTCCCAAAAAGCTCTATGGTTACAAGTTGTTCCAATGAATATTAAATCTGCCTTTCCTTTTTCCGCCTCTTATTTTCCATACTGCGTCTTCAAGAACCTATACCATGACGGTCATGGTACCTTAGACTTCAATAATTTCCTCAAGTCTGACCAACAAACTATCAATCTTTGACCGGATCAAAGCCCTCTCTTTTGCGTAGCTTTTTTCCGCCTTGATCTTACCTAAAAGCTCCTCCTCTAGGCTTTTAATTTTATTTTTGAGTTCAAAATTGGTAGCCTCGTGTTCTTTACAAACCTCTATTAACCGCGCAACTTTTTTCTCAATCTCCTTGAACTGGTTAGAAATGATTGCATTATCCAAGGCTTAACCTCATGATTATTTTTTTCAATATAATCTGTAATGTTAGAGAAAGTCAAGCGATATTAGCTACTCGTTTTTGATGACACGTTCGACGCTTTTAAGCTCTTGAATCGTGTTGATTCCGGTCACTTCAAAAGGATCATCACCAACTGTTACGCCGATATGCTTTTTTTCAGCGTAGGCAATTTCAACAATGTCGGTAAAGTATATTTCGCCTTGCGCATTGTCGGATCTGATTTGTGGCACCGCCCGTAACAAAAAACCTTTATGGACGCAGAAAATACCGGTATTAATTAATCGGATGTGCTTTTGTTCCGGAGTCGCGTCGGATTCTTCAACAATGGCCTGCACACGGCGATTTTCATCCAGCAGGATGCGACCATATCCGGTGGGATCCTCCAATTCAACAGCCAAAACTGAAATATCCCTTTTTTTTTGGGTATGGGATTTTATGAGCGCATTCACGGTATCGGCTTTTATCAACGGCACATCACCGCACAAAATAACCACTTCCCGGCAGCGTACCGGAAGGTGCGGCAAAGCGCACAGGACTGCATGACCGGTACCCAATTGCGCTTCCTGATAGGCAAAACGGAAAGTCCCCAAATTTGAAACGGTTTCGCGCACCTTATGTGCCTGATGGCCCACCACGAGTACCACATCGTTGCCGGCAATCTTGCTGGCCGTTTCAACAACATAATTGACAATGGGTTTGCCGCAGACTTCGTGTAACACTTTGGCTTTATTAGATTTCATACGGGTTCCCAAACCCGCTGCTAATATGATAACCGCAATTTTTGCGTCCATATGGTTCATTTTAAACTCAATAAATAAAAAGGGCAAATCCAATTCGCTGGTTTGCCCTTGTCTCCAATTATTCCAACCTATCTAAGAAATTTCATTTAGTAGTTGCACATCAACACGTACTTTCTAAAACACGGTTTTGTTTTAGGTTTCGGGTGTCAGGTATCAGGAAGAAACAGAGATCGGAGCACAGAAAGCAATTTCTGATATGTCTCAATTGCCCTGACACCTGAACACTGACACCTGAAACCATAGAAATTGTATTATTTTAAGAGCTCAATTGGGCTAAAATAAATCTCACGACTTTTGTAACAATTGAGGGACATTACGCTAACTGATGCCGGCTAATCGGATGCGAACCAATGCCCGCTCCAGCGCGGCTCTTGCCCGATTAAAATCGATATCTTCCCGGGAGCGGTCTTCGGCCAGTCGTTTCTCGGCGCGCGCCAAGGCTGCCTTGGCCCGTTCAAGATCAATGTCGCTTCTTTTTTCGGCTGATTCGGCCAGCACCGTAACCTTATCCGGCAACGCCTCGGCAAATCCACCACTCACAAAAACGTAACGCTCTTTCCCATTCACATCAGTGTAACGCAGAACACCGGTTTTAAGGGTGGTCAGAAAAGGGGTGTGGCCGCTGAGAACACCGAATTCTCCCAATGACCCCGGAGAGGCCACGATTTGAGTTTCTTCGCTGACAACAACCGTTTCAGGAGTAACCACTTCCAGATGAATATTTGCTGCCATAACAATTCCTTATGATTAAATCGAAGCAAAACAATTATAATCACGAAAACACGAAATTAAGAAAGCACGAAATATTTTATTTTACTTTATTTTCGTGTTTTCATTCTTTCGTGCTTTCGTGGTGAATATTTCCTCTTTGGTTCTGTCTCGTCTGGATCAGGACTCTCTTCTATTCGGCTTCAGCCATTTCTTTGGCAGCCTCAATGACCTCTTCGATCCCGCCGCGCATATAAAAGGCCTGTTCGGGAAGGTCATCGTGTTTTCCTTCACATATCTCTTTAAATGCTCTGACGGTATCCTCGATCTTTACGTAAACGCCCGGTTTGTTCGTGAAAGCTTCGGCAACATGGAAGGGCTGCGACAGAAATCTTTGAATTTTCCGGGCTCGCGAAACGGTGACCTTATCTTCGTCGGATAACTCTTCCATTCCCAGAATGGCAATAATGTCTTGAAGTTCTTTATACTTTTGCAGAATCTGCTGTACCTGGCGCGCCACCAGATAATGCTCCTCGCCGATATAAGCAGCGTCCAAAATCCGTGAGGTTGAATCCAGGGGGTCCACCGCAGGGTAGATACCCAGCTCAACAATCTGGCGCGACAAAACAACGGTTCCATCCAGATGGGCAAAAGTGGTTGCCGGTGCCGGATCGGTCAAATCGTCCGCGGGCACATATACACACTGGACGGCGGTAATGGATCCCTTATCGGTAGACGTGATGCGCTCCTGTAACTCACCCAGGTCAACCGCCAAAGTCGGTTGATAGCCGACTGCAGATGGCATACGCCCCAGAAGCGCGGAAACCTCCGAACCCGCCTGGGTAAAGCGGAAAATATTGTCGATAAAGATCAGCACGTCCTGGCCCTCTTCATCCCTATAATATTCAGCGGCCGTCAATGCTGAAAGTGCAACCCGCGCCCGAGCACCGGGCGGTTCCGTCATCTGCCCGTAGATCAGCGCGGCTTTGGGCAAAACGCCCGAGTCTTTCATCTCGTGATACAAGTCGTTGCCCTCACGGGTGCGCTCACCCACTCCGGCAAAAACCGAAATACCGCCATGCTGCATAGCGATATTATGCACCATTTCCATCATGATAACCGTTTTGCCGACACCGGCGCCGCCGAACATGCCCATTTTGCCCCCCCGCGGGAAGGGAACCAACAGATCAATAACCTTAACCCCGGTCTCCAGAACCCGCACCGTGGTGTCCTGTTCGGTAAATTTCGGAGCTTCACGGTGGATGGGCATCATCTTTTCCTGGCTCACCGGCCCCAGACCGTCAACGGGTCGGCCGACCACATTGAGAACCCGACCCAAACCGGCTTCACCGACCGGCATCATGATGGGTTTTTCGGTGTCTTTAACCGGCATCCCCCGGACCAGACCGTCAGTGACGTCCATGGCAATGGTCCGAACCACATTATCACCGAGATGCTGGGCAACCTCGACCACAAGGTTATCAGCTTCATCACTGATGGCAGGGTTGCTGATGGTCAGCGCCGAATAAATCGTTGGCAGTTTCCCCTGCTCAAATTCAACATCAACAACAGGCCCCAAAACCTGCAAAATCTTACCAATATTTTCTCCCATCGAAAAACCTCCATCTTGTCTTAGTTATTCGTTATTCGTTATTCGTTATTGAATTTGCCTGAGTTCATATGCAACTGATAACAATTAACAAATAACGATTAACAATATCTAACCTTTAAGCGCTTCGGCGCCACCGACAATATCCATTAACTCCGACGTAATAGCTGCCTGACGCGCTTTATTGTAAACCAGCGTGAGATTTTCAAGCATATCATTGCAGGCTTTGGTGGCATTGTCCATCGCCATCATGCGTGCGGCATGCTCGCTGGTCGATGTTTCCAGCAATGCGCTGTAAATTTGAACATAAATATTTCGGGGTAGCATATCGTCAAGTAATGAATCGGTCGAAGGTTCACAAATGTGCTCCGGCATATATGCGCCGGTTTCTTCGGCCTCTTCGGTTTCAATCGGTGGAATCGGAAGCAGCTGTTGTAAAACCGGAAGCTGTTTGGCCATGCTGACAAATTCAGCATACACCAAATAGACTTCATGGTAGGTGCCCTTTAAAAATGCATCCACCAGATTTCTGCCAGCCGTTGCAGCGACATTAAAGCCAAAATTTGAGCCAACAATACCCAAATGCTCACTGTCGATCTGTAATTTTTCTTTGCGGCACCAATCACGGCCTTTTTTACCAAAATTAGTAAATGAAAAATCAATGTCAGCCGCGATCTTTTCTTTTATAAACGCATTGGCTTTTTCAATTAAATTCACATTGAATCCACCGCAAAGCCCGCGGTCGGAAGTGCACAGGATCAGGTGCACCTTTTTGACTTCCTCCTTGGGCAGGAGTAAGGGATTGGCCTCTTCTCCAGCCCTTTGAGCCAGACTGCCTAACACCTCAGAGAACTTGACGGCATAGGGGCGAAACGCTTCCATGCTGGTCTGCGCCCCTCGCAGCCTTGAGGCGGCGACCATGTTCATGGCTTTGGTAATCTGTTTGGTCTTTTTTACCGCACTTATTTTTAAGAGGATATCTTTTAATGTCGCCATACCCGTCAGCCTTTAAAATTAAAGTTATTCGTGGATGTTATTCGTTATGCGAGTATGTTTAAAAACGATTAACAAACAACTATTTGATTGTGTCCTTGAACTCCTCATTGTAAGCTTCCAATGCCTGGCTCATCTGCTCGTCGAGATCGTCGGTAATCTCCTGTTTTTCATTGAGTTCTTTAAAGATTGCGGGGTAGCGATCTTCAATAAATGGATACAGCCCGGCCTCATATTTTGCCAGAACATCGATCGGATAATTATCGAGAAAACCCTTTGTACCGGCATAAAGGATCATTACCTGTCTTTCCATTGACAGTGGTTTATATTGGGGTTGCTTTAAGATTTCAACAAGCCGGGCTCCCCGGGTGAGCTGCTGTTGAGTAGCCTTATCCAAATCGCTGCCGAAAGCCGCAAAAGCCTCAAGCTCCCGATACTGCGCCAAGTCCAGTCGCAGGGTACCGGCAACCTGCTTCATGGCCTTCACCTGGGCGGATCCGCCGACCCGTGATACGGAAAGACCCACATTAATGGCCGGTCGCACACCGGCAAAAAACAGGGCTGGCTCCAGATAAATCTGGCCGTCTGTAATCGAAATGACATTGGTCGGAATGTAAGCTGACACGTCACCGGCCTGGGTTTCAATAATCGGAAGAGCGGTTAAGGAACCAGCACCCAGCTCATCATTGAGCTTGGCAGCCCGCTCAAGCAGCCGGGAGTGATTGTAGAAAATGTCGCCCGGAAACGCTTCACGGCCGGGGGGCCGCCGCAGAAGCAATGACACCTGACGATAAGCAGCGGCCTGTTTGGAGAGGTCATCGTAAATGATCAAAGCATGTTGCTGGTTATCGCGGAAATACTCTCCCATGGCACAACCTGCATAAGGGGCGATGTACTGCAGGGTGGCCGGGTCACTGGCACAGGCAGAAACGATGGTGGTGTACTCCATGGCGCCGTATTTTTCAAGCACGGCGTGGACCTGAGCCACAGTCGATTTTTTCTGTCCGCAGGCCACGTATATGCAGTAAACATCGGTATTCTTCTGCGCCAGGATCGAATCAATGGCACAGGCAGTTTTGCCGATCTGGCGATCACCAATGATGAGTTCCCGCTGTCCTCTGCCAACCGGTGTCATGGCATCAACCGCCTTAAGGCCGGTATAGCAAGGTTCATGAACGCTCTTGCGGGCAATAACCCCTGGGGCGACCATTTCGACCCGGCGATGTTCTTTGGCATCTATCGGGCCTTTGCCGTCCAGCGGCTCTCCTACAGATGATACTACCCGGCCAAGAACGGCTTCACCCACCGGCACCTGGGCAATGCGACCGGTGCGTTTGACGATATCACCCTCTTTAATATGGATGTCTTCGCCCATGATGGCCACACCCACATTGTCCTCTTCAAGATTGAGCACCAGGCCCAGGGTGGCACCCGGAAATTCCACAAGTTCTAGTGCCATGGCGTTTTCGAGCCCATAGATTCTGGCGATGCCATCGCCCACGGACAGAACCACACCGGTTTCACTGAGCTCAACTTTCTTGTCATAATCGGTAATCTGTTCTTTGATGATCTGACTTATCTCTTCAGCTTTTAATTCCATTAGACACCCTCACCCCTTTTCAAAGTTTCTCTCATATTTGATAATTGCGTTTTGATACTGCCATCCCAGACGAGATCCCCTATCTTGGTCACAATTCCGCCGATCAGTTC
>JASFTL010000072.1:0-10913 GCA_050053555.1 Desulfobacterales bacterium | reverse complement strand
ATTTATGAATAGGAATAGCGATTTATCCGGAAGCCTGGGCTTCCTTAATTTAGGCGAATTATTAAACCTGCTTGGCTCCAACGGCAGCTCCGGTGTGTTGCGCATTAACAGCAGTTTTACGACAGAACCGGGCCTCGTGTATCTGGATAAAGGCAATCCCATAAACGCGACCAACGGTTCATTATCCGGGTTGGATGCCGTTTTTGCATTATTTGGTTGGACCCAAGGGGATTTTGAATTTACTGAAGAAGATGTCACATGTGAGAAAACGATCACCAAAAGCCGAATGGAAATCATCCTGGATGGCCTTCGGCTGCTGGATGAGGGCAAGATCAAAAAACTGGGACAGGCTACAGCAGCAAAAAAGCAACCCGAATCTCCCGATATATCCGGCAAACTCCCATTAATCAAGGGTCCCTTGGTCGATTATTCCTATATTGTCGATGAAGAGGGATTTTATGACGGTGATGAGATCGTGCAGGAAGGCAATCATGGTGATTGGATTTGGGTCATTTTAGAAGGCACTGCCGAGATCGTTAAACAGACCTCTAATGGTCCCTTAAAATTGTTGCGAATCGGAGATGGCGCATTTTTAGGTAGTGTGGCAACCTTACTTGCCGCCGGCAAAGTGCGCAGTGCAACCGTTAAGTCTGTGGGAAACGTCCAATTGGGAATGCTGGATTCACAGCTGCTTGCCAATGAACTGGCCAACGTTTCGGCCGATTTCAAAAACCTGATCATCAGTATCGATTATCGATTGCGACAAATAATCGGCATGGCTGCAAAAGTCAACGAGCAAGATAAAAATTTAAAGAATTTTATAAAGAGTAAAAAACAGCTTATCAAGCAAGGACAGAATGAGGAACGGCTATTTACGATTAAAGAAGGGGAGGCCTTTATTGCGCGTCATAGCGAACACGGTTATCTGCCACTTGCGCATCTGAAGAAGGGGGATTTTTTCGGACAGATTCCGTTTGTCGACATGGGACATGAACCTTATTCCGCTGCAGTTTTTTCATCGGATAATCTCAAATTAGCGGCCGTTAATTCCGACAAGCTGCATTCTGAGCATGCAGGACTTTCGTCCACACTTAAAAATATAATCGAACATTTGGCGACTTGCATTTCAGTAACCACTTTAGTGACCTGTGATTTCCAAAAAAATGGGCATTAGGGATCACCAAATTCAAGTGACAGCAAATAAAAAAACGAAGTGAGGAAAATGACAACACGAGAGAAAAGAAAACACGCGCGAATTCGCTCTTTAAATCTTTCATACGTTTGCCTTGATGAAAATAACCAAATTGTCAAACAGGGGATGGGAAGGACCCTAAATGTATCCGAATCCGGGATTTTACTAGAAACTCATTTCCCCATCGATAAAACCCACACAGTCAGCCTGACCTTAGGGTTAGAGGAGGATCTAGTCGATATCAAAGGACGTCCGGTTCACACCCGCACAAACAATGTGGGAAAGTACGAAGTAGGCATTCAATTTCTTGAACCTGACAAGAAAGCCAGTCGGTCTCTTAAAAAATTTATCAATGCCTTCGGAGAACAAAGCGCAAAAGACGAATGATTTGATCGGTTTTAAAAAAAAATTGGTCCGACTTTTCACCTACCTCTTGACCTTCATCTCATAATATCCCATATAAATATCTCCATATCAGACGGTATTAATGGACGTTAATATGGAATCTTTTTAGCTGTTTTTATTTTTTTGTATTTATAAATCCATATCATTAGATGATTATTGAAGGAAAGGAAGGAGTCAAATCATGAAAACGCCCATCAGTGAAACAAATTTTCCGGAACTGAAACTTTCAAAGCGTGGCAAAGTTCGCGATGTTTACGATCTGGGCGATTATCTTTTAATGGTGGTTAGCGACAGAATTTCAGCATTTGATGTGGTCATGCCGGATCCCATCCCTGATAAAGGAATCATCCTGACTCAAATTTCATTGTTTTGGTTTGATGTGGTTAAGCCGCTGATTCAAAATCATGTCGTTGCCCGCGAAGTGGATCAATACCCCGATCCTTGTCGAATATATGCAGATGCCCTGCAGAATCGCAGTATGCTGGTAAAAAAAGCAGAACCCCTGCCGATCGAATGTATTGTAAGGGGCTATATTTCGGGCTCCGGTTGGAAAGAATATACCGAGACCGGCAGCATCTGCGGCATCCAGTTGCCAGAGGGATTAAAAGAATCACAGAAGTTGCCGGAACCCATTTTTACACCATCTACCAAGGCCGAACACGGAGAGCACGATATTAATATCGATTTCGAGCAAGCCGCCAAGCTTGTCGGTCAAGCAAGAGCGGAAAAGATCCGACAGCTCAGTGTTGATATTTATAAAAAAGGTGCCGAACTCGCTGAACAGAAAGGTATTATTATTGCCGACACTAAATTTGAATTTGGTTTGGTGGATGATGATGTTATTCTGATCGATGAAATTCTAACCCCGGACTCATCACGGTTCTGGCCAAAGGAAACCTACAGCCCGGGTGGATCCCAAAAAAGTTATGATAAGCAATATTTGCGGGATTATTTAAATTCGTTGGATTGGGATAAAAAAGCCCCCGGACCGCCACTGCCCCAAGATGTTATTACCAACACGCGTCAGAAATACATTGAAGCGTTAACACAACTTACCGGCAGCAGCCATGGCCTCTAAATCTTCCGACAGGCAGAATGTCCACCGAGACATACCTTTAGATCCTGTCATCGCGCTAAAAAACGTTAGACTGAGCGAGGTGGATTTAACGGATAACACCTTTCGTATCACTACTCGCTCTGACCCGGACAAACTCGTCTTGTCCATTGAAAAACTGGGCCTAATGCATCCGCCGATGTTGAAATACAGTTCACCCGGATATGTTGTTGTCTGTGGATTTCGTCGGATTGCCGCTTGCCTGAACTTAGGTTGGACTCGGGTTCCGGCAAGAATTTTTGAACAAAACGTCGGCCGTTTCGAACTGGCCCAGATGGCCATTGCCGATAATGCCTTGCAAAGACCGCTGAATCTATTGGAAACCTCCAGGGCAATAAGGCTTTTGGCCGATGTCTGCGCGGATCAAAAGCAATTGAGGAAGGCATCGCTGGAATTGGGTTTACCTCATAGCCCACCCGAAGCAGCTAAAATCAAACAAATTTGCGGGTTGCCATTAAAGGTACAGGAAGGCATTCTGGGGGGTACCATCACTATGTCAATGGCGCTTGAACTTGGCAGATTGGATCCGGCAGTTGCAGCAAGACTGATTGACCTTTTCAGTCATCTCAAAGTGGGCTTAAACAAGCAAAGGGAATTGCTGCTGCTATTTACCGAGATTGCCGAACGCGAAGATATTGCCATTCTGCAACTGATCGCGGAAAAACCCTTGCAGAAAATTCTAAATAACACTGAAATGGATCGGGCGCTTAAGCGTCAAAAAGTCCGATCGTATCTGAGACAGCGCCGGTTTCCCGCCATTACAAAAGCTGAAACAGATTACCGTAAATGGCGCAAGCAGTTGAAACTGGGCGAGAATATCAATTTGATTCCGCCAAAAGATTTTGAGGGAAATACGTTCAGTATGAAGTTGAGTTTTAATAATCGCCAGGACTTCAGCAATCTGATAAAAAGAATTGAAAAAATAATTCAGCATCCCGCACTGAGCAAAATCCTCGACTGATAAAATTCATGCGAATCTCAAAGCTTTTCATCGACCGACAAGTTGCCGGCCACCCGATAACACGATCCATCCAGTCTCGTCTGAAACTGGCTTCTGAGGAGGTCCAAAACGCACAGCAGGTATATGAAGTCGTTTCATCGGCTGCAGACCCGATTCAGCGTGGCAAGGAAACCCTTTATCTGACCCGCAACCGGGGAGCATTTTTCAAAAGGTGCCCGGGCACACGTCACTATACCTGTTGCGATTATCAAATTCTGCACATCGGCAGTTTCTGCCATATGGATTGCACCTATTGCGTTTTGCAGACCTACTTTCACCCTCCCGTCCTCCAGTATTTTGTAAACCATGAAGATTTGATGATAGAATTGGACACGGTTTTATCGCAAAATAAAATAGGTCGAATTGGTACCGGTGAGTTTACGGACAGTTTGATCTGGGAGTTATGGACTGACGTTTCGAATCACCTGGTACGGCGCTTTGGGGCTCAACGCCATGCGGTGATAGAACTAAAAACCAAAACAACAGCGATTGAACGATTGCAAAATCAGGCGCATAACCGTAAGACTATTGCCGCTTGGTCCCTGAATACCAACCATATTATCAAGACCCAGGAACGCTCAACAGCCAGTCTTGCGGCCCGACTGAAAGCCGCCGCCAGATGCGAATCCTGGGGATATCCGCTTGCTTTCCATTTTGATCCTCTGGTGATCTACGATGGCTGCGAAGAAGACTATAAGCAGGTCGTTCAAGACCTGTTTGCATCTGTGTCGGCTGACAATATCGTGTGGATCAGCCTGGGAACTTTGCGGTTTCCCCCCTCTGTTAAAACCGTGATTCAGAAACGGTTTCCGGATTCCAAAATTATCTACGAAGAATTTATTACAGGTCCGGATGGCAAAATGAGATATTTTAAACCACTGCGGATAGACCTCTATCGTAAGATCGTTGCCTACATTCGCGAGCTGGCTCCGGCGGTTCTTGTCTATCTGTGCATGGAAGATGATGACGTCTGGCAGGAATCACTGGGGTTTAAACCCGCTGACGTCGGTGGATTGCCGCGTATGCTGGACATGAGTGCTGTGCGGCATTGTAATCTTAAACCCGGTCAATAAGGTGTACAAAAATTATCGCTGCTGGTCACCCACAAGCGACTTGCTTCGATTCGACTGCCTTCGACTTGAGCTCAGGCCGAAAGTAGCTCGTCGCAGGCTGGCAACTGGTGGCTGGCTAAACCGAATTGGGCGATATTCAGAAAGTGCCAGCGACCCGCAACCAGCAGCCAGAAACGAGCCTTATTCCTTATTCTTGTTGGTTTCTTCGATAATTTTCTCAGTGATCTGGGCAGGTACTTCATCATAATGGGAAAACTCCATGGTGAACATACCGCGACCGCCCGTCATGGAACGAAGATCAGAAGCGTAGCTCAGAAATTCGGCCATTGGCACCTGTGCATTAATCACCTGATTCTTTCCGGCACTATCCATACCCAACACTTTGCCGCGCCGACCATTGAGATCACCCATAATATCGCCCATAAAGTCTTCCGGTGTTATAACTGTCATTTTCATGATGGGTTCCAGCAAAGTTGGGTTGGCCTGTTCCACCGCCTTTTTAAAAGCCAGCGAACCGGCAATTTTAAACGCCATTTCAGAAGAGTCCACGGCATGGTAAGAGCCATCATCCAGGGTAACCTTGAAATCAATCGTGGGAAAACCCGCCAGCACGCCCTTTTGGGCGGATTCAACGATACCTTTCTCGACAGCTGGAATGTAGGTCTTCGGAATAACACCACCGACGATATTATCTACAAACTCAAAACCTTTTCCCCGCGGTAAAGGCTCTATTTGAATCCAACAGTCACCGAATTGACCGTGTCCGCCCGTCTGTTTCTTATGTTTGCCCTGCGCGCGGGCTTTACCTTTAATGGTTTCCCGGTAGGGAACTTTCGGGGTATTCAACTGCGCTTCAACACCAAATTTGCGCTTGAGCTTTTCAATGATGGTTTCAACATGAATCTGACCTAAACCGGATAAAAGAATTTCTTTTGTTTCGGCCACCCGTTGCAGTTTAATTGATGGATCCTCTTCCAGCAGCTTTGTCAACGAAATGAAAATCTTGTCTTCATCGCCTTTTGATTTGGCCGTCAGGGCGAAAGAAATCAGGCTCGGAAGGGGATCAGCGCAAGCATATTGAATCTTATCTGCGTCACTGCAAAGTGTATCACCGGTTGCGGTTTCTTTAAGCTTGGCGACGGCTACGATAGATCCGGGGCCAGCCTCAGTAACCGGCTTTTGTTCTTTGCCGGCAATGGTCAGCAATTGGGTAAACCTTTCTTTGGTATCCTTATTGGGATTGTAAAACGTACCGTCACTCCCCAGCCGT
Source organism: Desulfobacterales bacterium (assembly GCA_050053555.1). Classification (GTDB taxonomy): domain Bacteria; phylum Desulfobacterota; class Desulfobacteria; order Desulfobacterales; family JAHEIW01; genus JAHEIW01. The sequence continues at coordinate 4,859 of JASFTL010000072.1, read as the reverse complement.
CCGGAGATCACGCGGAAGATCGTCAATCGACCCGCATAGGGATCCGTCAGCGTTTTAACCACAAACCCGGAAAATGGTGTATTTTCTTCCGGAACCCGTTCAGTTTCATTGCCACTCGCTGGATCCAAACCGACTTTGGCACCGCGATCAACCGGAGAAGGCATGCAGCTGACGACCAAATCCATGAGGAGGTCGATACCGATGTTTTTTGTCGATGATCCACACAGCACGGGAATAAATGCATGCGACAGCGTACCTTTACGCAATGCATCAATTAAATCTTCATCGGACAGCGCTTCGCCTTCAAGATATCTTTCGATCAGCTCATCGTCAGCTTCAGCAATGTTTTCAATCAATGCCTCTCTTTCACTTTCAGCCAAGTCTTGCACTTCTGAAGGTATATCTACTTTTTTTGCCTTTCCGTCCGCGTCGTATAGATAGGCCTGGTTGCTGATCAGATCCACAATGCCTTTAAATTCAGCTTCGGCACCAATAGGAAGTTGAAGAATAATGGGTTTAGGTTCAAAGCTCACTTTGGCGTCTTCAAAGGCTCGATTAAAATCCGCCCTTTCTCGGTCCAGCTTATTAATGAAAATAACACAGGGATGGTCAAATTCTTTGGCAAACTCCATTGCCAGTTCGGTTTGAACTTTAACACCGTCAACGGCATCAATGACCACTACCACGCCGTCAGCCGCCTGCATGCAGCTTTTGGTATCGGAGAAAAAATTCTGATCGCCGGGGGTATCGATTAAATTTATCGTATGATCTTTCCAGCTGCACTGATGAAATCCACTGCTGATGCTAGATGTACGTTTGAGCTCTTCAGGCTCAAAATCCATAGCCGTGTTACCTTCCTCTACGCTGCCTAAACGCTTAATCGTGCCGGCATTAAAAAGCAAAGCCTCGGCAAGAGATGTTTTACCGGCACCCCCATGACCAATAAGTGCTATATTTCTGACACGCTCCACTTTTTCGCTCATAAAAATACCTCTTTCCGTTAAATTTTACAGTAATAAAATTTTTAAACGTGATTCTGTATCTTTTTCACTGGAAAAAATCAAGTCCAAAATAAGGTTCCAGATCTTATTACTGATGCCTTAGGAAAATGAAAAATTCACGATTGCCCTTAGGGCCCAGCAGGGGCGAAGGGTAAACCGACAGAGGCCTCAGCTTAATTGATTCGAAAAATTCCGATAAATCCTTGATGACCTGCTGATGCAATCTCGACTGTTTGACGACGCCGCCCTTTCCAACCTGCCCTTTACCGACTTCAAACTGAGGTTTAATCAGCGCGAGAATAGCTGCATCGGACTTCAAGAATTTAATGATGGCGGGGACAGCAATTTTAAGAGAGATAAATGAGACATCAATTGTAATCAAATCCACCGGCTCCGGTATAGCATCGGCCGTCATATGACGGACATTTGTGCGCTCGATAACGATGACGCGTGGATCCTGACGAAGTTTCCAGGCCAGCTGGCCGTAACCCACATCCACTGCGTAGACACGTGCAGCGCCGCTTTGCAAAAGGCAATCGGTAAACCCTCCGGTGGATGCCCCTACATCGATGCAGATCGAGCCCGCTACATCCAGCTGTAATTCATGCAACGCGGCATCTAGTTTAAGACCGCCTCTGCTGACGTATCGAATGTCAGCTCCCCTTAATTCAACACGGTCTTCGGATGAGACTAAAAAGCCGGGTTTATCGATGGGCCGTTCATTGACGAGAACCTTTCCTGCCATGATGATGGCCTGCGCTCGCTGGCGACTTTGAGCCAATCCTTTTTCAACAACGATTAAATCAAGTCTGCGTTTTTTTGAGGACACTTGACATAGCTGAGAAATGATGATTGCTGCGCTTAATGCTTGCCTGAATTTGGCTGTCAGGGTGTGGAATTCCGCAATTTTTCCAATAAGACGTCTGATTACACGGCCTGGCTGTTTGGCCATTCAACAAGACGATTCTCCGAAGAAGCCATCAATTGTTTAGCGGTATCAACAACAGCTTTAGCATCAATACCGTATTTGGATCGCAGTAGTTTTTGCGGGCCATGCTCAACAAATGTATCCGGTATGCCAATGCGTTCCAACTGAAAACCGGTGATCCCGCGGTCATTGAGGCCTTCTAAAACTGCACCGCCAAATCCACCCTGACGAACATTTTCTTCGACCGTAATGATTCGGGGAATTTTTTTTGCCAGTGAGCTAATGAGCTCAATATCCAGCGGTTTAACAAATCGGCAGTTTACCACAGCCGCTGAAATGCCCAGTTCGGACAATTCAGAATGGGCATCCAATGCTTCGAGAACAGATCGGCCAACGGCCAAAATAAGAACGTCTTCACCTTCTTTCAATAATTCACCCTTGCCGATGGGGAGGGGCTGAATATCCTTTTCAATAATGGTCCCTGTGCCCACTCCGCGAGGGTATCGCAGGGCAATCGGTCCGTTATATTGCAACGCCGCAACCAGCATCCGTCGCATCTCATTTTCGTCTTTGGGAGCCATGACCACCATGTTAGGCAAATTTCGAAGATAGCAAAAATCAAAAAGGCCGTGATGCGTGGAACCGTCCTCGCCAACAATGCCTCCACGGTCAAGGGCGAAAACGACATGCAAGGACTCTAAACAGACATCATGCAGGATTTGATCATATGCGCGCTGTAAAAATGTTGAGTAGATCGCAACCACCGGTTTAAAATCTTCAGTAGCCAAGCCGGCAGCAAAAGTAACGCCATGTTGCTCTGCAATCCCAACATCAAAAAATCTATCGGAAAACATCTCTGAAAACTTTGTCAAACCCGTGCCTTCGGGCATCGCCGCAGTTACGGCAATTATTTTTTCATCTTCTTTTGCCAGCTCCACCATCGTGTCTCCAAATACCTGGGTGTAGGAGGGGTGCGGGCTCTTTGGGTCTATACAGGTTCCGCTTTCGACTTCAAATTGCGTGCAGCCATGAAAATAAACGGGATTTTTTTCGGCCGGCGGATAGCCTTTGCCTTTTTGGGTGGAAACATGCAAAAGAACCGGTTCTTTCAGGTACTTAATATTTTGCAGTATATCAATCAAATGATTCAATTTGTGTCCATCGATTGGCCCAAAGTACTCAAAATTAAAGGCTTCAAATAGCATTCCCGGGGTGACGAAAGCTTTGATCGTTTCTTCCGTTCTTTTGGCCAATTGATAGATATCATCACCAAATTTAGGAACAGATTTTAAAAAGTCACCCAATTCTTTTCTCAATTCCTGCATTTTCTTTCCGGAAAACTTACGGCTCAAAAAAGAGGAAAGGGCGCCGACATTGGGAGATATGGACATTTCATTATCATTCAAAATAACAATGAGATTCTTATGTTTTTGCGTATCACCGGCCTGGTTAAGTCCTTCATAAGCGATCCCGGCGGTCATAGAGCCGTCACCGATGACCGCAACCACATTGGCGTCTTCGGCTTTTAAATCCTTTGCACAGGCGATACCAAAGCCGGCGGATATGGAGGTACTGCTGTGACCGGTGGTAAACGCATCAAAAGAACTCTCACTGCGACGGGTAAATCCCGAAATCCCGTTAAATTGCCGCAGGGTATGGAATTGCTCGCGTCGTCCGGTCAGCAGTTTGTGGGCATAGGCCTGATGTCCGACATCCCAGACGACTTTATCCCGCGGTGTATCAAAAACATAATGAATCGCAATCGCCAATTCGACAGCCCCCAAACTGGGGGCCAGATGACCGCCGGTTTGTGAGACCACCTCGACGATAACGTGGCGAATTTCTTCTGCCAGTTCTGGAAGATCATCGCGTGAAATTTTCTTCAAATCAGCCGGCGAATTTATTTTTTCCAATAAAGCCAATTTTTGGTTGCTCCTCTTTATGTTGTATTTGCTTTTCTCAATTTTTGAATAGTTCTTATTTTTTTCGTTCAACGATATACTTTGCAATTGCGCGCAGTGGCTCGGCTTTTTGATCAAATGATTCAAGGGCCTGTAATGCATTTTCTACCAGCTTGCCGGCCAGATCTTTTGATTTTTTAAGGCCCAGCAGGGAAGGGTAGGTGTTTTTATTGCGAAGTTTATCGGTTCCCACCGCTTTGCCCATAATTTCGGGATCACCTTCAACATTTAAAATATCATCTCGAACCTGAAAGGCAAGACCAATGTTTTGAGCATAGCTTTTAAGCATTGAAATTTTGTTCGAATTTGAACCACCCAATACCGCGCCACTGCTTAACGATGCTTCGATTAATGCGGCGGTTTTTAATTGGTGCATGGATTTCAATTCGGCCAATGAAAGCTGTCTTCCTTCAGAAGCAATATCCAGCATCTGGCCTTGAATCATACCGCAATAGCCAGCAGCATATGAGATCATCTGAATGACGCGCAACCATTTTGGGGCTTGGTCTGCGGTACGCAATTCAATGGAAGAGAGCGATTGAAATGCTAACGTCAGCAGGGCGTCTCCGGCAAGGATGGCAGTGGCTTCACCAAATGCCATGTGACACGTCGCTCTTCCTCTGCGCAGGGCGTCGTCGTCCATGGCGGGAAGGTCATCGTGGATCAGCGAGTACGTGTGTATCATTTCCAATGCACAGGCAGCCGGCAGGGCATCATCCGCATTACCGCCAACCGCTTCGGCGGCAGCGACGCACAACACGGGTCGGATGCGCTTGCCCCCCCCCATCAAAGAGTATCGCATGGCCTCAAGGATCCGGTCAGGCTTATCACGTGAATTTAAAAGGGATTCTAAGGCACGGTTAATCCGATTTTTCTGGGAGACAAGATATGAATCCAAATCAAACATATCAAGACGCCAATAGTTAGTGTCAAACCGATTTTAATCGTCAGTCGCCATTTTCCTCATCT
>JASFTL010000071.1:0-11060 GCA_050053555.1 Desulfobacterales bacterium | reverse complement strand
CAGCAGGCTCTTGTCGATACCCTCCAGGCTGACATAAATATTCAGAATCATAAACGGCAGAAGATACTGAATCAGGCCCATCAAAACAGATCCCTCATTGTAAAGCATGCCCACGGGATCGGATAAAATGCCGCTCTTGATCAGATAATGATTGATCAGTCCGGTATCGCCAAGGATGTTGATCCAGCTCATGGTGCGGATGATGAAACTGATCCAAAAGGGAAGCATAATCAGCAAAAGCAGGACCGATTTGAACCGGGTTTCGCTGCGGTAGAAAAAATAGGCGGGAATATATCCCATTACAAGACACAGAGCTACGCTTTCTAGCGAAACACGAATCGTTCTCAGAAGTATTGAAGGATAGAAATAATCAGCAAAGAATTTGCCGTAATTGCCGAACTGAAAGGCGGCAATATCGGCCCCGGTGGGAGATCTCAACCAAAAGCTGTAGACGACGATGAAGCATACAGGGACGACTAACAAAAGGAATACCGCGCTGAGCGCCGGGGATAAAAGAGCCCAAGGTTTCCAGGATTTTGGTCGCATTTATTCACATCATTATATGATATTAAATTAAAAATACTTTAGATTAGTCAGACTTAATTGAACTTCTGCTCAAAGTCAATAGCGATAATTTAAAAGTTTAGCATATTTACGCTTGATAACGGCTGTAGAATCATAATTGACGTCTATTTCCGGCACATTCCATCGTTGATAAATTGAAATAACCAAAGTTTACGGAATGATAAATTCATCTTTACTTTCAAGTTGCGGTATTTAAAAAGGTAAAGATTGTTGGCGTCAGCACGACGCTGTGACCCACGGCCAGAGCAAATTCCGGACTAGCTCCCAATGTGACATTTTTGATTGTTCGCCGGGTATCTCAGGGAATCGGATTCATATGATATATGGATATATCAGTTTGGACAGTCTGATTTTATGTATAAGTTTGGCTTTTTGCACGGAAGATTGCAAAGAATCGTGAGCGCCCCCTGCAAGGCCACTGATGCTGCATGCTATGATTTAAGATGACCCCAAAAGTTTACCTGCCCCGAAATTATGATCGCATCTTTAATGCTCCCCGCGTGCATCAGATTCAATCCGCCTTAATTTTATAGGGATACGATTAACATATATGAATTCTTATGATTTTAAGGTCATTCTCAGTGTATCGGCATTTGGCTGATATGGGTTTTTCTGCCAAGATGTCTGAAATCATTTCAATCCCCAAATGGGATCCACCAAGACGAATTTTTATTGACGTCTAGGTATGCTCAGAGATATTAAATTTCTAACATTGCGCTTTCTCGGGGCTCATTCTGAATCTGCAATTCGCACGAATTATTATTTTTTTCTGCGATTCCCATTTACCCGGCATAGAATCTCATCGCTTACATGTGTATTATTTAACCTTTTGCTTGATCAAAAAGGGGTTTAATCATGAGATTCAAAATGACCATCTGTGTCCGATTATCAATTCTTATTTCTTTATTAATTATTGGAGCCTGTGTGCATAAACCCGATACGTTTTCCATGGATATCGTCCATAATAAAGAAGACGTTTATTTTGAACAGAGTGTATTCAGCAAGGGTTCCGCCAAATATACGATGGGGCCGGAGCACCTTCGAACATTCAAATTTTTCTTTGAATTAGATGATATTTCTTCCTTATATTACGCATACCTATCTATTGAAACTTTCAGTGTGGACTGGTGGCACCCAATATTGCTGAATGATCAATGGATTGGATTTCTGAGCCAAAGCATAACTAGACAGAGAGGGTATTGGTATATTCCTCATAAGTTTGAGGCAAACCAGATATATCTTCCTAAAAAATTTTTCAGACAGGGTAAAAATACACTTGAAATAACGGCAACGCCTGGCGTAGACGAAAATTGGAAGGACATCTTTGCAATTGGACGTCTGGATATTGTCGTTATAAAGGTTAAACACGGCACAAAACTTGATGAAGCCAAATCGAAAGTCAAACCGGCCAAAAGATATTTTCCCCAACAATTGCGTTTCCTTTCGAATTTAAGCGATGAGGAGCTCTATATTGCAATGGTTCAACTCCCGGCGCTCTTCAACGAACTCAATTCTGAATTCGGTATATATCGCAAGAAATTAAGCTACATCTATTCTAAAATCGGTGATTATTACCGCTGGAACGGAGATTACACCAAAAACCTCTTGTATCAAAAAAAGGCCACTGAATACGAAGCGCAAGAAACTGCCACGCCGCTTTGGCCATATCTCAAATCAAAACTTGGACTTGCCTATTATTATGTCGGTGATTTCAGCCTTGCCCTGCAAGAGTGCCAAAAGGCATTAAAAAGCCTGAATAAAATTGATTTAAAGAAATTAAAAAAGCTCACTGCAGGCGGGACCGAAAACCTGGTTTTTCTTAAATTGCATATTTACGCTTACATGGCGCTTAACTATTATCACCTGGAAAAATACAGCCTGGCGGAGGAGTACGCTCAAAAGGCCCTGGTAGGCTATAGAGCGCCTATATCTCAATCACTCGGAAACCAGATTTTAGGTCACATAGCCATGCACAGAAAGAATTATCGCAAGGCGGCATCTTTTTACCAAAAGGGAATCCTTGACTGGTATGAAAACCCTGCAGTTTATAAAGATCTCATTGATATGACAAAACTGTATCTGTCGAATGCTCTGTTTTTAGAAGGAAAATACAAGGAGGCCGCTGCCGGGATTAATGAAGTGGTTGATCCTACCCATGAATTTAAATGGAGATCCCACCTGCTGAAGGGAAATATCCTTCTTGCTGAAAACAGACTTGAAGCGGCTATTGATCAATTTGCGCAAGCCATAGAAGAAATCGAATTTTCCCGCGCAAAGCTTAGCTCCCATGGGTTTAAAGTCACTTTCATGAGTGACAAACAGGTGCCGTATCAGAAAATCATTGGTGCCCTCGAGAAGTTTGGTAACCTCCAAAAGGCATTTTATTACGCCGAAAAAGCCAAGGCCCGGGCGTTTGTTGATCTGATTGCGAAATCCAAATACTTTGTTTATCTCAAAAACGCCAAACTTCAAGAACTATCAGCCGAAGAAAAATATTTAAGGGATAAGCTCATTGATCTTCAGAACAGACTCGACAATGAACAACAGATGTTTAAAGAGCGCGGTGTCAATGAAGATACGAAAATTAAGTTGACAAATGCCCGCAGTGCGCTGAACAACTTTTATAAGACCAAAGCTGTGCAAAATGAGCATTTTGCATCACTCAGTACGGTCGATACGTTAACGATGCCGGAGGTAATGAAGCTCATCCCCGATGGGGTATCTCTTGTTGAGTATTATTATGATGCCAGCCATCTGTATATCTGGGTTCTGGATAACAAACAGTATCATTTCATTAAAAAAGATATTCATAGCTCAGCGCTTGAGAGGCTCTCAAAAGCATATCGCCACCTTGTTTTTCAAGGTAAAGACATCCGCAGTATTAAAATTACTAAAAAGGATGAGCAGCGGCTAGCTGATAACAGAAAACGATTTAAAGAGGTTAATGATGGGTTGCAATCAATCTTACTGGACGGCGTTTTTGATCATATAAAAACACATAAAGTCTATATTGTACCCCATGGAATTTTACACTATTTGCCGTTTCAAACGCTCATTTACCACTCCCATTATCTGATCGAAACATACCAAGTTGGATACATTCCCAGCGCAACGGCCTTAAAGTATGTATTGGCCAAGAGAAAGAAAAAATCCGCGTACATATTGGCTCTGGGAAATCCGGAATTAAACACGCCCCAAATGAAACTGCCCTTTGCGGAAAAAGAGGTGCAGGGCATAAAGAGCATTTATCCGACTACAAAGGTTCTGATCGGAGAAGATGCTTCCGAAGCGAATTTTAAAAAACAAGCCGGCGCGCATGATATTGTTCATGTGGCATCCCATGGGGAGTTTAATTCAAATTCACCCCTGCTTTCCTGCCTTCGCCTTTCGGGTGGCAACGGTGAAGATGGGCGCTTGGAGACCAGAGAAATCTTTGGCCTAAACCTGGACGCCTATTTAGTAACGCTAAGCGCCTGCAATACGGCCATCGGCAAGCTGACAAAAGGGGATGATGTGGTCGGCCTAACACGGGCATTTATCTTTGCGGGCACACCATCCATCCTGGGAACGATATGGAGTGTAAATGATGAATCCACCAGTATATTCATGAAGCATTTTTATGAAAACCTCAAAGAAATGGATAAACTAAAATCCTTGCAACAAGCACAAATCGCCATGATTCGAAGCGAAGAGTATCGTCATCCTTACCATTGGGCCGGATTTCAATTGATCGGAGACTACTATTAAATATTCTTTTTGACCAATAGCATATTGTCGTTACGTTATACTAAACCAGAACTATTAATCCGACCATCTTAATCTGAATCGAACTTGTTTTACTGCTCATACCCCTCTCCCTTGAAAGCGACACAGACCTTTGATATCAATTCTTGATTACCGGTTTTTTGTTTTAGCGATATTGTCACTGTCTGGACAAGGTTCCTTATAAAGAAAAAGAACTCATTTGACGCTTAAAATATACGCAGAGTGAAGGAGATTCGATATGCCATTGCTGGAGGATATCACCCTAACAGATCGAATAGAAATCCAGACAACACCCGAAAAGATTTTTAATTTTCTTTTACACCTTGTCGATGTCGAAAGCTATCGTACCTGGCACCCGCAAGATCATGTCGCTTTCCGCTGGCTAAAAGGAAAACCCGGGGAGGAAGGTTCCGTGGCTTATGCGCAGGAATACATTCATGGAAAATGGCATAAACTGAAAATTAGGATTACTAAGGTCGTTCCCAACCGAGAGATCGAATATGTTCCTTCAGCCCGGTTGCTTAGAAGATATTTTCCCAAGAACACGTTTTCGATAGAACCCAAAGAAGAGACCAGTCTTTTTACCGCTGCAGGTACGTATCGGGTGGACTGGATGGCCAGAACCTTTGCCAGAAAAAAACTCGATCACGGGCTGGCCAGAGTCAGGAAGCACATGAGACAAGAGGGCAAAACTTGAAAAAAATTCTCGAGAGTGAAGCAAATCCGGCAAAAGGGGACAATATCCCTAAAATCTCAGGCCCGGACACATCGCAAAAATGCACGCGCTGATCAAACAAACTCAAACTGGCCTCCATTATAATGATGCAAATCTTATTGTAATCTTTAGGAATTTCATATCAGAAAATGATATGAATTCTTGCATATTCTCTTAGCTATGATATTCTGATGGTCTGCTGTGCTAATATTTTGTTGAAGAAGGATCGTATGCTCATGAACATACGGTTTGATCAGACAAAAAATATTGCCTATATCAAAATTACCGGCCCCGCACGTTCAGAAGAAATTTTGAAAGCGTTTGATATCGCCGTATCTTCCGAGGAATATAAAAAAGGGATGGGAAGGCTGTGGGATTTTATCGAAGCGGACCTATCAGGAATTGATTCTCATACCATCCGCAGAATGGCACAGTACTCACTTTCGTTCCCACCGGGTATAAATGATGTCAAAGTAGCATTTGCAGCTGCAAAGACACTGGAGCTCGGCTTATCGCGTATGTTTCAAGCTTCTTCGGAAGCAAAAACACCCATTCGAGTTTTTAAAACCATTAAACAGGCTGAAGAGTGGATGGTTAAATAAAACGATAGTCTAAGTTGCCAGTAAAGAAACGAAACCGCAGATAACGCCCACAAATTCATACCTTGGGATGCACCCGCAAAACCGCAATATCAGATTGTCAATCAAAGAATTAATTCGACTATAAATTTCTTCAAGCCCAGCATCGATCACGACAACTGTTGGAATTTTCGCAACGCCGAACCCAGGCGCTGCGCCCCTTCTTCTAATTCCTTGAGCGCTACCATTGTAAAATTCAGGCGACAGTAATTTTCACCGCCACCCTGCGCAAAAAACTTAGTGCCGGGAATATACGAAACACCGGCCTCCTCGGCGGATTGCAAAAACGCGTCACTGCTGATTTTCTCTGGCAGTCGCAGCCAGACAAAAAACCCTCCTTGCGGGATGGTCCAATGACAATGCCGGGGCAAATGCGCCGCCAGGGCATCGATCAGCACATCGTGACGCTTTTGATATTGAGTGCGTAAGGTTGCAACATGCGCATCCAGTAGCCCCAGCTCAATGAAGGCGGCCACAACGTGTGCCGTAAAATGACCGAGGCCGCCGCCGCTGTCCAGAACACCGCTTTTGACACAACGTTGAACGATTGCGGGTGAGGCCAGCATCCACCCCAGGCGCAGTCCGGGGGCCAGAATTTTGGAAAAAGATCCCAATCGGATGACCCGTTCAGACGTCGACCGACTGTAGATCGAAGGTGGCGGGGGTGTGTCATACCACAATTGATAATACACATCATCTTCGACAACGATCAACTCATATTGCCGGGCCAGTTCTGCCAGTGCCTTGCGACGCTCGATGCTTAATGTCGTGCCGCTCGGATTACCGAAGGTGGATACCAGGTAGAGCAACCGCGGCCTTTGCTCCTTGCGTTGCAGCGACTCGATGGTCTCTTTGAGAGCATCGACCTGCATTCCCTCCGCGTCGTTCGGGATCGGCACCAGCTCCAGTTGGTGATCTCGCATCACGCGCATCGCCAGATGATATGTTGGGGACTGCACCAATGCGATATCTGCGGGCTGGGTCAACAACAAACACAGCATGTCCAGCGCTTGAGACGCGCCTCCGGTAATCATCACCTGCTCCGAGGGCGGCTTAGCACCTTCCACACGCTCCAGCCAATCCGACAGCTGCTGAATCAGACATTTCGGACCTTGCTCGGCTCCATAAGATAGGGCCTGCGGCGCCTCACGCTCGAGTACAACCTGTGTGGCCTGCAACAAACCCGCCGCGGGCAGCAACGCCAGGTCAGGATGTCCGGCCCTCAATTCGATAATTCCCGGACGCAGGTCATACTGGACTTCTGAAAATGATAAATTCATCTTTACTTTCCGCTCTTGATTTATAAAAAAGTGAAGATTGTTGGATTCAGGGCTATTCTGCGCTATAAACCGCCAGAGTAAAAAAGCCAAATATAATCTAAATCATTCGTAGCCTGCGCACATCATAGCACACAACACCGTAAAGACAACCGGGTTTGTCTATCTATGCGGCAGCGATAGGAGCTGAAATTTGACCGGCGATCGCACTCAAAAACAGATCGAAAAAGAAGCAGACAGAATAACAAAATCAACAGCCTCTGCCCGAAGCATAAAAGCAGGTAAAAGAATTTATATTATAGCGGCGGCGTTGCTGGCGCTATTCCTAGGGGCCTTGGATGCCCTGATCGTGTCGGCAGCCATGCCCACCATTGTTGCCGAGCTCGGCAGCATGCACTTGTACAGCTGGGTGTACTCTGTTTATTTCCTCGCAAGCGCCGTGTCGCTGCCCATCTTCGGCAAACTGGCCGATCTGTACAAAACCAGGACGCTTTTTATTATCTCCATCACAATTTTCATCATCGCTTCTGTCTTCGCCGGACTGTCTCCGAATATGACATTTTTGATTGTTGTTCGGGTTTTTCAGGGAATCGGTGCCGGAGGCAATTTTGCACTCGTATATATTGCGCTTTCCGATGTTTCACCACCGGAAAGACGGGGGAAGACGCTTTCCCTGGCCAGTTCCATCTGGGGTATTGCCAGTATTTTAGGACCGATGCTGGGTGGATTTATCGTCACTTATTTTTCCTGGCGCTGGATTTTCTTCATTAATGTGCCCCTGGGCATGATATCGCTGGCCGGCATTGCACTCTATTTGTTCGAAATGCGTCCCAAAAAAGAAAAGGTATATCTGGATTGGCCGGGTGTGGTTTTGCTGTCTGTATTTATCCTGTCTTTGCTGATCGTGTTTTTACTCGGCGGGCGCAGCTATGAATGGCATTCCATTCCAATTATCAGCCTCGCGATCATGAGCATCCTTGCCGCGGGCGGATTTTATTATATTGAAAAGCGCGCCAAAGAACCGATTCTTTCACTGCGCTTCTTTGAAATCAAAGGATTCAGGATCGGAAATGGTGCCGTGTTTCTCAGCAGTTTTACCATCTTTTCTCTTTTTGCATTTGTGCCGCTTTATATCCAGGGTGCCCTGGGCAAATCGCCGATGATGGTAGGCGCGGGCATATTGTCGCTGAGTTTAGGCTGGTCAGTGGGTTCACTGGTGCTAGGACAAATTCTCAATATTTTTGGACACAGGGCCTCAGCCCTGATAGGAGCCACTTGTCTGGTTCTGGGATGCGGCATCTGCCTTTTTTTTACAACCCAAACATCAATGACAACCATTTTTTTAATTTTTTTAATGATCGGAATCGGTATGGGATTTGTTACGCTGACAACTTTAATCGTGGTTCAGAACAGCATTGACATTTCCGATCTGGGTGTGGCGACAACTTCGCATCAATTCGCGCGCACAATGGGTGGAACCGTCGGCATTGGTATCTGTGGTGGCTTTGTCATATCAAAAATTGCGCTGGCCACAGATGCGATATTCTATTCCGGGCAGGTTGAGACGATCCCGCAACCGCTTCTTTCCACTATAAAGACAAACATCGAAAATCTTCTCCTCCCTGAGATACAAACGCTTCTTTCGGATGAAGTGCAGACGATTCTTCGGGAGGCAATTGTTACCGGCGTTTCAATGGTCTTTTGGATTGTTTTGGCGGCCTCTCTGCTTTGCCTTGGCTTTTGCTTGCGACTTCCTGCAGGCAAAGGGATAAAGTCCTAAATTCGCAAAAAAGATTGCCTGGCTTCACTCGCGATGATAATGAGTACCCATCCGGAAATTAAAAGGACGAAAAATCATGACCATTACGCCCCTGCACTACCAGACCATCACAGAGCTGGCGGCTCTTATTCGCAAAGGTGAAATAACCTGCATAAAACTGCTCGAGCATTTTGTTTCCCGCATCAACTGTTTGGAAGATCGGCTGAATGCTTATAGACTCCTGTGCACCAAAAGAGCACTGGACCGGGCCGAGGCCGCTGACGGCGCCTTGAAGAAAGGCAAGGACCCGGGTCCATTGCAGGGCATACCTTATGCCGTCAAGGACCTCATTGACGTCAAAGGTCTGACGACCACCGCCGGGGCGAAGATTTTCGAGCAGCATATTGCCGCCGAAGATGCGGCCGTGATCCGCATGCTCGATCAGGCCGGCATGATCCTGCTGGGTAAAACAAATACGGTTCAGTTTGCCTTCAGCGGCGTGGGGATCAATCACGACCACGGTACCCCTCACAATCCCTGGAGCAAGGACCATTACCTGCCGGGAGGTTCCAGCAGCGGATCGGCGGTGGCCGTCGCCGCCGGCTTGGTACCAATGGCCCTGGGGACGGACACCGGCGGTTCTGTGCGCGTTCCGGCAGCCCTTTGCGGCACCGCAGGACTCAAAACCACTGTCGGTCGCGTCAGCCGGGCCGGTGTGTATCCCCTGAGCTGGAGCCTGGATTCGATTGGGGTGCTGGCGCGCTCGGTGGAAGATGCGGCCCTGGTGTATCAATGCATGCAGGGCGCCGACATTAACGACGATACGACGTTAGGCCTGGGTCCGCAGGATGTTCTCAAGGACCTGAAAAGCGGTGTAAAAGGAATGCGAATGGCATATGCCGAAACCGTCTTTTTTGATGACATTCATCCTGAAGTGGATACAGCCGTGCGCGCATGCGCAGGGGTATTTGAGGAATTGGGTGCCGAAGTGTCCCATATCGAATTGCCGGAAGCTGCGGAGGCTCTAAAATTGAACCCCGGCGGGGTGTTTATCGCATCCGAAGGCTATACGCTGAATAAAAAGTGGTTGGAGGAACACTTTGACCAGCTGGATCCTGTTGTGGGCCAGCGCATGATCAAGGGCAAGGATGTCACCGCAGCAAAATACCTCGGCAATATGCTGGCATCAAAACGGCTGCGGGCGAAAGTATACAATGAGTTGAAAGATATCGATGCCTTGCTGGTTCCCACTACCTGCGTGCCAGCCAAACCGGTAGCTGAGGTGGATGCCGACCTAGATACATACCTGGACTATAATGCACTGTATCTGCGCAATACCAACATCGGCAATACCCTGAATCTCTGTGGTCTGAATGTGCCCTGCGGATTCACAACAGAAGGTTTGCCGATCGGCCTGCTCATTTACGGCAAGCCCTTTCAGGAAGAGGTCATCCTGAAAATCGGATATGCCTTTCAGCAGAGCACCGAATGGCACCGCAACACACCGGATCTATCATGGTTGGGGGAGATTAGCAGATTTTAAACCCTTTTTTATTCGGGCAGCATTTTTAGCCTGTAGCGCACATCCGCTTCGACATGTTGCCGGTCCAGAACAAACGGTCTGTATTCCCCCTTACGCCAGAGTTCGGCCTGGTCGTCATAATGGGGGCTCATAAAATTTCCCGAAATTCCTGCGGGTATCACCCGGAGAGAATTTTTCCGATCGGCAAAATCGACAATATACCGCAGCGAGGCGCCGTGGTATCCTTCCCAAGGCTCTGCTAATTTATAGGGCTGGGGATTTACGGTCGCGATACTGCCGCCCATGGGGCTTGGCCCGATGTTCATGAAGTATCCCATCAGCGATGAACTCTTTCCGAAGGGGTGATAAAGGGTCAGCGTGTGAAGTTTGCCCCACTTCCAATCATCAACATTTGAATCCATCTTTTGATCAAGATAGACAATCGCTTCCGTGAAGCTTTTGCCGATGAGTTCGTTGAGGCCCTCCTTTTCGGCAGTATCCGGATCATCAAACCAGTGACTCTGACCCGCGGCAATCAAATTTCGCATGGCGTTAAATACGACATGGCTATTTTTGAGGTATTGGCCATAGAGATCGTCTCCGAGCCTTCTTTTAAACATGTTTTTAATCATTTCATTGAGGGTTGCATGAAACACCGTGGGCGCCACGTCATCGGTGCCGGCCACATAATTCCAGCTTTTGAGGGCGGCAATCGCCTTATTTTCTTTTTCAGAAAGCTGTTTTCCAGACAGCGCCTCCAGCATCATGGGAACCCACTCTTTGGCAAGTACGACATAGT
>JASFTL010000070.1:0-11101 GCA_050053555.1 Desulfobacterales bacterium | reverse complement strand
CACAGAAATGCGCTCTGCCGGCCGGGTAATGGCCTGGCGGCATTGCCGGCAGAGGATAAATTCCTCTTCTTCGGGAGATTGTTCTTCGGCTTCTTCTTCGACCAGCTCCGGCGCGCCCTGGCCGTCTTTTTCTCCAGGACGCTCGCGAAATAAAGGATTATGAACGATCTCCACCGGTTGCATTTCACTTGTCCTTCATTCAGGATGCAATACCTGAGCCTGCATGAAAATTAATGAGAAGTAATCTCCAGGATTATATAGATAATATGCACTCTTTTACGTCAAACCACCCTGTGCATTATTTAAATAGCGATTTTTTAAGTACCGCTTTGTTGTAAGCACCGATAATGTCCCGGCGACTGATCACACCTTCCAGTTTATTGGGCGCTTGCGCAGAAACAACAGGCAAAACCGCAAAATCTTTTGAGCTGATCTTTTCCAGCGCCGTCCACAGATTATCGTCCATGGAAACGGTCACCAGATCGGAGGTGGCCAGATCTCTGGCCACTACCAGGTCTTTCAGGTTTTCGTCAAAGATCGCCTCGCTATAGTCATTAAACGAAAGAATGCCGGACAGCTCATTTTGGGCATTGAGGACCGGGAAGCTGTTGAATTTACTTTTAGATATTTTCTCGGTCATTTGCTCCAGCGGTAAAGCTTCAGGCATGGTTTCAACATTGGGGTTCATCACATCTTTTACAAACATGGATTTTAAAACGTTGACTTCTTTTCCTTCTTTGATGTCCACTCCTCGCCGGGCCAATTTTAAAGTATAAATTGAGTCTCTCAGAAATTGTCTGCTGGCGATTGTCGCAATAATGCATGCGAGCATGAGCGGAAGAATGATTTTGTAATCTCCAGTCATTTCGAAGAGAATTAAAATGGCTGCCAGGGGACCGTGGGTGGTGGCGCTGACCACCGCGCCCATGCCGACAATGCTGTAAGCCCCGGGTGATGCGGTTATGTTCGGAAAAAGCTGATGAACCAAAACTCCGAAAAACCCTCCGGCCATTGCCCCCAAGAAAAGTGATGGGGCGAAGATGCCTCCGGATCCGCCGGAGCCGATCGTCACTGAGGTCGCCAGAATTTTAACGCCCACCAGAACCAGCAAAAGCCACCAGGTCATCTGTTGCATTAACGCCATATCAATGGCCCCGTACCCGACACCCAGAATCTGTGGAAAAATCAATGAAGCCACCCCCAGCATCAGCCCGCCGATCACTCCCTTGAGATATTCAGGAAATTTTGTTTGATCAAACATATCTTCGATTCGATACAGGGTTTTTGTGAACGTTACTCCCACCGCGCCACAAAAAATTCCCAGGATCAGATACATGGGAAGTTCCCAGGCACTGACCAGTTCGTAGGCCGGTACGATAAATGCCGGAACATCACCCAGAAACGCGCGTGAAACGGCTGTGGCAACCACGGAGCTGATGACAATCGGGCTAAATATCGCCAGGCCGAAATCACCGAGAACCACTTCCAATGCAAACATGGAACCGGCGATGGGGGCGTTAAATGTGGCCGCAATGCCGGCGGCCGCGCCACAGCCTACCAGCGTGCGCATTCGGTCGGCCGAGATTTTCATAAATTGTCCCAGCACCGATCCGATGGCCGAGCCAATTTGAACGATCGGGCCCTCCCGGCCGACGGAACCGCCGGTGCTGATACTGATGGCTGAGGCCAGCGATTTAACTACGACCACCCGCTTTCGGATAACGCCGCCCTTCAGCGCTACCGCCTCCATTACTTCCGGTACGCCATGCCCCTTGGCCTCTCTGGCAAAAAAATAAACGAGGGGGCCCACAATCAGGCCTCCAATTGCCGGAACCGCCACGCGATAATACCACGGCAGATTTGTCACCAGCTCCAGCAAATCGTTCTCGCCACCGTAGGCCAGCATTTGAAAAAAATTGATCAGATGCCGAAACCCAACGGCGCCAAAGCCTGCTGCCAGCCCCACAATGACGGCCAGTATTGCCATAATCGTATGTTCATTGGATTTCAGCCTTCCCCAATCGGTAATATTTTTCAAAATCTCTGTGCGCATCGAACTTCCTGTTTTTTTAACGGCCTTGAAATGATTAACATAATTATCAAATCGGATAGGTTTCTGACTCTTAGTGCCTGAAAATATTTATGATTTTTATCATCCCACCGATCCTCAAGCATGTCAAGGGATGAATCCTCGCGCAGTGATCTAATCCAATTAATTGAAATGGTTTATTATTTTATCATTTCACTTTGGGATTGACGCCGTGTTCAAAAAGCGCTAAAGGACGTATTTTTTAAACAGACCGATGACTTGACATCAAGAAAAAAATACATATATTTCCACAAAAATGTAATATAAAGAGTTAACTGTCTGATATCTTTCTTATATTAAGATCGGGAGGGTTAGAAATGCCATTTTACGAGTTCCAGTGCCCGGAAGGTACAGTAACCGAAAGCCTGGTTCCGATGGGTACCAAGCATATCAAATGCCCCAAATGTAACAAGCGGGCCAAGAAGATCATATCACCCTGCTCTTTTAAATTGGTCGGCGGCGGATGGTATGCCGATGGCTATTCCTCAGCAAAAAAGAGTTCCGGAAAAACCTCTTCCAAAACTGCTAAAAAGGATACGAAGGCCGATCAAACGTGATCGATGATTCGTTTGACGCCGGTACAAATCTGGCACAACGATCGGTCACCCAAAAGCTTATGTGATAGCCGCCGAGAAGTTTTTACATTGTATTAATCTTCCAGCAACCCCCCTACGGTCCTGCTAAAGGGGGGTTGTTTTTTGCTGTTTTTCAATAATCAACTCTGATCTTGCGTCAACTGGCATCTCAACCTGAGGGGTATAGTCATTTTATTCGATTTGATTGCCGATTGCCCGGCGGCCACTGGCCCTATCGCGATACAAGAGGTGATAAATGGAATCAAAATGTGAATATTCAAGCATCCGTATCCCCAACGATCGCAAATATGCAACCGCAGCGGCCATCTATGTATCCGAAATCGCCCGCACGATCGGAATGGATGATCCAGACTTAAATTCCTTCCAAAACGGCGTCATCGAAGCAATCACCTCTTTGATGGGATACTCTTTCGAGCCGGGTGAAAAAGGCACTCTGGAGATATTCTGTGAGCGTATTCCGGAAGGATTGCAAGTCAGCCTGCGGGATAAAGGGCTGCCCTTCGGGGTGGCCGATACAGAATCTATGATCACTGAAAGTTCCAAGGCTGATCGCATCGAAATGGAAGAACCGATTTTGCGGCTAAATGAATACTTTGATGAAATCAGGCTTCACAATCTGGGTCCGGAGGGCAAGGAGCTTGTTTTAATCAAACGTCTGAGGAATAAAAGTATCACCGACTATTACGCGGAATGCGATCTGGAACCCTATGAACCCTCCGTGACCCCATTAGCCTCCACCTTTGAAGGGCTAAAATGCCGGGTGCGGCAGATGGAACCGGGCGAAGCAGCAGAAGTGTCAAAGACCATATATAGAACCTACGGTTACACCTACCCCCACGACTATGTATATTATCCTGAAAAAATTAAGACCCTGAATAAAAACGGCCAGATTCACTCGGCCGTTGCCATTACCGGTGAAAAAGAAATCGCGGGATATGGCGTTTTCCAGATCTGGGAAGAAAACCCTCAAATTGTAGAATTGGCCCAGGGCGTGGTCAAACCCGAATTTCGTTCCCTAGGATGTTTTCGAAACATAACCCAATACCTATTAGATCAGGCGAAATCCAGGGGCATACAGGGGGCCTTCGGAGAGGCGGTAACCAATCACACTATATCTCAACATACGGTACACGGATTCGGTTTTAGAGACTGCGGTTTGAGGCTGGCGCTGGTCCCGCCTGACACCGTGTTTAAAGGCATGCATGCGAAAAATCCTGACCGAGTGAGCATGCTGGTGCAATTCTTATATTTAAAGCAGCCGCCTGCGCCCCGATCAATTTATGCACCGCCGCATCACAGAGACATGATTGCCGCTCTTTACAAAGAGCTGGGCGTTAATCCCGTGATAAAAATGGCGGTATCGGTCAAAACGAAAGAGGCCGCATCCCCATCGGTATTCAAAATTAGGCGGATCGAATCCATGAGTTATGCCCGCCTTATCATTGATCGTTATGGCCATCACATCGTCGACGAGTTAAAGGCCAAGGTAAAAGAACTTTGTCTGCAAAAAACCGAAATTATAAATCTTTTCTTAAACCTGGCCGACCCGCTGACCGGCACCTATGCGAAGCGATTGGAAAAGCTGGGATTTTTCTTTGCAGGCATCCTGCCGGCCGGTCTTTCAGACGGCGATGCGCTGATTCTGCAATATTTAAACAACGTGCCGATCGATTATAGTGCCATTCAGGTCAAATCCACAATGGCCAAGAAACTGTTAGCCTATGTTCACGAACACGATCCGAATTTAAATTAGCCGCCCCTGTTAAACTCGCTATGCCTTTTTCTACGTAAAGTTTAACTGGGCAGGCAGACCCCTCTTTCCATCCTCCGTAGCAGGCTACTTCGGAGGACGGGCGCTCTGGCTTGTCGCGCCAAAGCTTTTTAAGCGTAGGCGGACGAGCTTCGTTCTCCGCTCTTGCGAGCTTACGTCTTCGTTAAAGTCTTCCGTCTACGTTATAGTGCGTTTCGCCGCGGCATGCCCACACAGACGGATACGGACATTTTCTTTTATCGGCTAAAAAATTCTGATTAATATTTACCTGATTTTTCAACTACCAGTGATGATATTTGTCGTTTTATCAGGGTTTGTATATTATCAATCTGCAATTTCTATAACTGCAAAAATCTATTTGCCCCCAAACATTTCAACCTTAGGCCCATCTGAAATAGGATTTGACCCAGATTGACACATTGTGGTATCTGTTTATATTAGATTCATATATCCCTTTCACCACCTAACTTGAAGCCTGTTTTATTTGTAAAATCGGGCCTACGCTGACTCCTCATTTCGCATATCCTGGCTGCAATTTGGTTTTGAGTTTTTAAACCATATGAGAGAGGAATAACCCTAAAGTGCCAAAAGAATTCAAACGTAAACTAACCGCCATCCTGAATGCAGATGTGGAAGGATACAGCCGTCTCATGAGAGAGAATGAGGAGAGGACCATCCGTACACTAACCACATACCGGGGGGCGATGGCCACTGTCATTCAAAAATATCGCGGTCGAGTGGTGGACGCTCCTGGGGATAACCTGTTGGCTGAATTTGGCAGTGTGGTGGATGCCGTACGATGTGCTGTGGAGATCCAGCGCGAGCTTGCTGAACGAAACGCTGAGTTACCCGCCGAGAGTAAGATGGTGTTTCGTATTGGCATCAACCTGGGAGACGTTGTAGAGGCGGACGGTCGTATTTACGGAGACGGGGTTAACATTGCCGCTCGTTTGGAAAGCATCTGTGAAGGGGGTGGCATTTGTATCTCCGGAACCGCTTTTGAGCAAATCGAGCACAAGCTTGATTTAGAATTCGAGGATGTCGGCGAACACAAAGTAAAAAACATCACGAAGCCTGTGCGCGTCTACCGGATTTTATCTTATCCGGGTGCTGCCGCTCAAAGAACCGTCAAAGACAGAAGGGCCACTCATCGGAAATGGTTCAAAGCGGCTTTAGCCCTGGCGACCATGTTGGTTATCGGAGTTGGGGCCCTGGCAATATGGAACTTCTTCCTGCGCCCTGCTCCCCTCCCGGTTGAAGCTGCATCCACGGATAGAATGGCCTTCCCATTGCCGGATAAGCCTTCTATCGCGGTGCTGCCTTTTGCCAACATGAGTGATGATCCGCAGCAGGAATATTTTTGTGACGGAGTGGCAGAAGACCTGATTACGGATTTATCAAAAATCTCGGGTATATTTGTTATCGCTCGCAACTCGACGTTTGCTTACAAAGGAAAACCGGTCAAAATAAAGCAGGTGGCTGAGGAACTCGGTGTTCGGTATGTGCTTGAAGGTAGTGTTCGCAAAGTTGACAACAAGGTGCGGATAACCGCTCAACTCATCGATGCGATCAGCGGCCATCATATCTGGGCGGAGCGATATACAGGTATCATGGATGATGTATTTGATCTGCAGGACAAGATTACTCAGAAAATTATTGGTTCATTGACCGTGAAATTAACGGCCAATGAAAAAAAACAAATTGCTTTCAAGGGTACAGATAACATCGAAGCCTACGATGCCTTCCTGCAAGGTTGGGATCATTATCTCAGGTCAACACCCGAAGCTTTCCGAAAAGCGATTCCATTTTTTAAAAAGTCAGTCGAACTGGATCCGAACTACGGGCAACCCTATGCAGCACTCGCCTTAACGTATTGGGGAAGCTCCTATACCCACTATTGGGCAGAAATGCTTGGTTTATCATCTATCTTAGAAGGGCGTCTATTGGCGCGTCATTACCTCGAGAAAGCCATTAACATGCCAACCTCCCTTTCTCACCGAGTTGCTTCTTCGATGGCACTTAATCGGCGCCAGTTTAAAGAGGCAATCGAAGAGGCTGAGAAGGCCATCGCGCTTAATCCCAATGATGCCAGTTGTCACTACACCATGGCAGAGGCTTTAGTCTATGGCGGCAACCCGAATAAGGGTATCGAATATATCGAAACGGCGATGCGGCTTGATCCTCGCTTTCAAACAGGCCCACTGTATCTTCTCGGTATTGCTTATTTTAGCATGGGACGATATGAGAAAGCGGTGAGTCTTTTGGACAGAGCACTCAAGCGTATCCCGGCATCAGGTCAGCATTTGTTACCGCTTATAGCTGCATATGCCCATCTGGACCGCTTCAAGGAGGCCAAAGAAGCAGCTGACATAGTGGAACAAACGCAGCCGGTGCAAGATACGATGTACCGGTTTCCATTCAAGGACCCAGTTGTCGTCGAAAGGTTTGAAGATGGGCTATTTAAGGCTGGCTATCCGGCCAGGCAGTTCGACTTTTACAAAATATATGAGGAGAATAGATTGACCGGAGAAGAAGTGAGAAACATCGCATTCGGTCGAAAGGTCCCTACATCAGACGGATTCGTCAAGCGTACTAAAGACGGGAAAGCAACCTGGCGAGGTTATGGCGGGAAAACGGATAGAGGGAAAAGTTGGGTTGAAGGAGATTTACTTTGCGACCAGTGGCAAGAGCGTTATGAAGGCTATAAAAACTGCTACCCTGTTTTCCGCAACCCCGAAGGATCAAATTCGTATGAATTTAGGAATGAATATTTATCCGTAACCGACTTTGGGATTATACCCTGGTCACCAATTGACTAATCATATTAAAATAAAGAAATAAGTGTTAAATTTAAATAAATATTTTAAGGCGCTTCCAATTCTGTCATCTGTCTGCTGTATCCTGTCTTCTGTCCTCTGACCGGTGTCCTCTGTCCTCTAACACCTGACACCCGAAACCTGACACCTATCTAGTGGGCACTACAAAATTGGCGACGTAATAGTCTTCGATGACACCCTTGACCTTGAGCGCTTCCCCAAAGTCCCGGGCGGATTTTTTATCCGGAAAATGTGAAATTCGAACCTGGTACCATTTCTTATTGGCGCTGATCGCCTCTCGCCAGTAAGCATCCAAGCCCTGCTTTTTCAGCTTTTCCACATATGTCCTGGCATACGCCGGTTTCAAGTAGGCCGCCACCTGTAATGTAAATGGATCCGTAATGGCTTCGGGGGCCTTTTCAATTTTTTGTTTAGCCGGGGCTTCGGTCTTGACCAGATGACCCACTGTGTTGATCACCAGGACAATGACAGCCCCTGTTAATCCGGCCAGCACAATCCCTGCAAGCAAACGTCTCGATTTTCTTGATTGCGTGACCCATCGGAATAAAAATCGAATCTGTCTCAAAATCCAAACCGGCAGTGCGCTGAGATCTTCATAAAATGTTTGCAGCACGGCGCCGGTGGTTTGAAGAAAGGAGACTTTTCTCGGAGCTGGCCGTTGAACGCGGCGCTTATCGGCAGGCGGAAGCGGTGGTTTAAAACCGGCGCTCATTCTTTTTATCTCAGCCGCATCAATACCTTCGAGATAGGTGTAAGCCTGTTGCAGCAGCGGTTTGTTGCGCTCGCTAAGTGAAACCCAGCGCACGCATGCCGCAATACCGCTTAAGATTTCAGTCGGGTGGCGGCTGTTTTCAATGGCCATGAGATAAATTTCCAACGCCCATTCATCCGCGCGTTTTTCTCGCAGAAAAAGATGGGCCAGATCATTGAGAAAGTCAGCGGGCATCTGATGATCGCCGGTTAGTGCACGGCGGTAAGTTTGCAACGCTGGAAAATCGGTTCTTTCCAGCAGGAGATAATAATTGGCAAGTGTTGACTGGATGGTCCTATTTTTAGGCTGGGCATGGCCGATAAGATAGGCCAGTTCCTGGTGCTCTTCTCTGAGGCCGCCGCGACTCTCGATTTGCTGCATCCAATTTTCGGCGACTTCTTCATCTTCTGGGTTCGATTGCAGGTAAGATAATAAGAAGGCTTCGGACTCATGGCTCTTTTTAGCGCGGGCCAGATAAAAACGGGCAACCCGAGCTGTCAGCGCGCCGGCTTTTTGCTTTTTGACAAGGGGTGAAATTAAAAAACTGTCAAAAACGGCAACGGCACGTCGGAACCGGTCTTCAGCCTCGGCACCCATGCCGTCTCTTTCAAAAATACCGGCCTCATGGATCAACCGTTCAACCGTGTTGAGCCCCCAGCGGTTTGAAATCCAGCCGCTCAGCTGAAAAACGGTCACGACAATTAGCGCAACCGGCAATAGGGCCCACTCGAGTCCAATGCGGGCCTGAAAGGACGGTAACACCCAGATGCTGGCAACGCCTCCGACAAGAACCGTCATCCAGATACGAGCGGTGATATGTTTTAAAAAAGAAACCATGCTTATTCGGGCGGTAGATCCTCCTCTATAATCTCGGATTTATCTTCCGCTTCTGTGGTAAATTCAATCGTCTCTTCAAAGGCAGGTTCACCCGCCTTTTGTGTGGCGGATTGTTCCGGCTTTAGTATGCCGAATTCATTCGGCGCAGCATTAGCCGTTTGTCCGGAACGTAATGCAACCTTCATCCCATTTGACCTCAATTGCATAGCTGTTTCACCGCTAACCGGATCAATAGTTTCAAAGTGAATATCCGATGGGATGGTAAATTCCCGCGGCGGCTCACCGTTGGTCGCCTTGATCATAAACTCCGCCCAGATGGGCGCCGCCCCTCGACCTCCTGTGATCCCGATTCCATTTACATCGCGCATACTCACCCCGTGGTCATAACCTACCCAGACGGAAACACTTAGCGTTGGCGTAAATCCGGTAAACCAGGCATCACGGAAATCATCAGAGGTGCCGGTTTTACCGGCCGCGGGCAGATCAAAACCCATACGCCGGACGACTTTACCGGTGCCGGTGGTCAGAACGTCGCGCATCATGTCGACAACCTGATAGGAGATGCTGGCATCCAGAGAGCGCTGACTGCGCACGATCTGTTCTTCCAGCACTCTGCCCAGGGGGTCCTCAACCCGCCGGATCCAGAAAGGCTCATGCCGAATGCCGCCGGTTGCAAAGGTGGAAAATGCGGTGGCCATTTCCAGGGGGCTTACGCCGGAGGTTCCCAGCGCAACCGAATAAACGGATGCCAGCGGGCTTTTAACGCCGGATCGCCTGGCCACATCGATTACCGCATCCGGTCCGGCACGCTCGACGAGCTGGGCGGCGATGACATTGACGCTTTTCATGAGAGCACGTTTTAAAATCATGGGCCCTTCATGCTTGCGGCTGAAATTTTTAGGGGTCCAGTCACTGGCCCCGATGACCGGAATGGTGATTTGTCTATCCACAAAAACATCAGCCGGCGTCAAATTCAGCTTCTCAAATACCGCATAATACAAAAAGGGTTTAAAGCCGGATCCGGGCAGACGGTTGCTTTCAACTGCACGGTTAAACTCTGTTTCCGAATAGTCTCTTCCGCCGATCATGGCTTTGACAGCGCCGGAATTGCATTCAACGGCCACCAGTGCCCCCTGCGGGTGGGACAGAGATTTGGCGTCGCCCGTATTATTTCTATCGGCAATTCCCATCAATCGATCGAGCTTGAGCAATCCGTTTTGCAGGGACTCGATCGCCCAGGTTTGCTGCTGAGGATCCAGGGTCGTGCTGACCTTCAATCCGCCGTGGTAAACCACCTCCGGACCGTATCGTTCTTCAAGATCATTTAAAACCAGATCTAAAAAATAGCTGCCTTTGGGGGTAGCGCCACGCTGAGATACTAATTGCAGCGGGGCTTGATAAGCGGCCTCAGCTTCTTCAACCGTCGCGTAACCTACGGTGCGCATTCGCGCCAACACCAGTTGTTGTCTTTTTTTGGCCCGCTCAAAATACCGATAGGGATTGTAGCGAGTGGGTGACTTGGGCAAACCGGCCAATAAGGCGGATTCTGCCAGATCAAGCTCCAACGCAGGCTTTCCGAAAAACGACCGGGCGGCCTGCTCAATCCCATAAGCGCCGACACCAAAAGGAATTTGATTTAAGTACGCCTCTAAAATTTCACGCTTGCTGTAGCGGCTTTCAATTTGCAAAGCGACCAGCAGCTCACGGAATTTGCGCATATAGGTTCGCCGATAGCTGAAAAACAGATTTTTGGCAAGCTGCTGGCTAATGGTTGAAGCCCCCTGAATCCTTCCGGGTTCAAAAAGGGTTATCCAAAGCGCTTTTAGGGTGCGCAGTTTATCAAGACCGTGGTGTTCCCAAAAACGATGGTCCTCGGTGGCAATCACCGCCTGAATAAAGAACGGAGAAATCCGGTTAAGGGGGACGACTTCCCGACCGCCAATGATCATCAGCCTTTCACCGGTGGCGGCAAATATTTCCGTCGGCGGTGTTTCAATAATGCGCCCTATTGGATCCGGCACCCGGGGCAGATCGCGCAAAGCGATAAAAAACAAACCCATCGTCAGCAATGCTCCCAGACCGGTCAGGGCGATCCCCGAATAAAAAAGGATACTCAATCGACGAATACTTACGGCAAATAGGCTCATTGAAGCTTCCAAGATTCGTTTTGATTGCCGTTCTGGCTGGATGCCTTGTCCATGTCCAAACCTTCCAGATTTG
>JASFTL010000069.1:0-11131 GCA_050053555.1 Desulfobacterales bacterium | reverse complement strand
GTTCACATCGCCGAATTATTTGTGCTTCATGGCCCCCCCTTCGACTGGCGGGCGTGTTTAAAGATTACCCCAACCCTTGCGATGAGCAACACCAAGGATATTATCGAGTCGATTGCATTGGAAAAAGGACCGGAATCATATATAATAACGCTGGGTTGCGCTGGCTGGGGCCCAGGGCAGCTGGAGGCTGAAATCAAGGAAAATGCCTGGTTAACCTATCCAATTTTCGAAGAGAATATTTTCGAGATGCCGGTTGAAACACGCTGGGAGGAGGCGGTAAAGAAAATGGGAATTAATCCGACGTTACTTTCGGATACTGCAGGTCATGCCTAATCAGGTTTTTTTTTTAGGTTACGCGTTTGACTTTGCTTTTGCTTTCGCTTTCGGTTTTTTTTTCTTCAAACAAACTTTATCTTTTTTGACAAAAGCACACAGCTTCGGATTATAGTATTCCTTACAATTGAGCGGGTTATATAGCGGACATTCAGGGTGCTTTTCGGACATAAACAATTGTTCCCTTCTTAAATTAAATTCCCGAGGCCGAAACGGCGTTTTTGTACCACAAAATCTTTGACTTTACAAGGTATTATATCACATTTCACTCCATGCTGAAAGGGGCCCTCCAATTCGCCCTGGGCGAATCTCGGGGTTACGCTTTCCGATTCTGAATTTCGGCCTAGGATCGGGATTGACCCAGGTTCCCTGAGGGATGCTAAACTTCATCATCCGCATTTCTGAATTATAGACATTTTAGATCAATTTAGGTAATTAAAACTCCATTTCTTTGGGGATTGACAAAATGATAACCGCTGGAATCGATTGTGGTTCAAAAAACACCAAAACCATTATCCTAAAAGACGGGGTGATCATCGGCAAAGGCATGGCGCTTACCGGTTTTGATCAGGACAAAGCCGTCGAAGAATCTCTGGCCCGAGCCCTAAAAGATGCCGATATTTCCAAAGATGATGTTCAAAAAATTTATGGAACCGATTCCGGTCGAAAAGCCGTTAGAATGGCAGATGGTTCGGTCAATGATATTAAAGCCATGTCAAAAGGCGCCAATTTTTTCTTTCCCAATGCGCGTACGGTAATCGATGTGGGCGCCGAAGAGGGGCGGGCTGCCAAAATAGATGAAAACGGCAACCCGATTGATTTTGCGATCAATGAAAAATGTGCTGCCGGCGCCGGTGTTTTTATTGAAACGATGGCGCGGGCACTTGATGTCACCCTTGAAGAAATGGGACCGTTGTGTTTGAGGTCCGACAAGGAAATTCCGATGAATGCCCAGTGCGTCGTTTTTGCCGAATCAGAAGTGGTCGGCTTGATGCATTCCAAAACCGACAAGGCTGATATCAGCAAGGCCGTCCATGATTCGATGGCAAGCCGTATCGCATCCATTATTCGACGCATTGGCGTCAATGAAGATATTGTCTTGGTCGGAGGTGTCGGCTACAATCCGGGCTTTGTGACAGCGATGCAGCGGGAATTGAAAATCGGAAAAATTTATGTTCCGGATGAGCCGGAATATGGTGTGGCCGTCGGAGCAGCGGTCGCGGCCGCTGAAGATTGAAAATTGTCATGCGTTACTCGTTAATCGTTAGGATAGATATTCTGAACCTTGCTGCATTTATTAACGAACGACCAATAACAAACAACGCCATTTCAGAGGAACACTGGTATGGCTGAAAAACAAAAGCAGGATTTCTGGCGCTGGGCCGAGTCTAATTGGAAAAATGCCGACATTGAATGGAATGCTGCTAAATTCATCACCGTCGGTATTGATGTGGGTTCCGTCAGTTCTCAAGCCGTTATTATGGCAGATGGGCAAATTTTTGCCTATAGTAACATGCGCACCGGTTCGGACAGTCCGAATAGTGCTCGCCGTGCACTCAATTTTGCCTTGAAGGGTACGGATATGCCCGAAAATCGCATAAATTATTGTGTCGGAACCGGTTACGGGCGGGTCAATGTGCCGTTTGCCGATCGATCGATGACCGAAATCGCCTGCCATGCGCGCGGTGCCAATTTCATTTACAGCAACCAAATTCGAACCGTTTTGGACGTCGGCGGCCAGGATATTAAGGCCATCCAGTGTGACGAAAAGGGCAAGGTCTCCAATTTTCTAATGAATGATAAATGCGCAGCCGGCACGGGCCGTGGTATGGAAGTGTTTTGCGACCTGCTGGGCGTGCCGATTAATGATGTCGGTGACCAATCTTTTGAGTTTGAGGGTGAAGAGCCCGCTGCCGTCTCCAACACCTGTGTGGTTTACGCCAAATCTGAGGCGATTGCGCTCTTGCGCAAAGGCTGGAGTAAAGAAGAAGTTCTGGCAGCCTATTGCAAGGCCATGGCCGAAAGAATTTACGAGCTTATTGAACGCCTTGGTGTGAAACCGGAATTCGCGGTTACCGGCGGGATGGCCAAAAACCGTGGGGTCATGGATCGCCTGATGCCTATGGTTGGCCTTGAGCGCATGCAAACCCAATGGGATACTCAGATTGCCGGTGCAGTTGGGGCGGCTCTTTTTGGTCAAGCGCTGTGTCAAAAAGGAAAGGGCCGGAAGAAGTAATTAATCGCTCAAAGCTGAAAGCTCAAAGCTCAAAGGTTCAAGGACTTGTTAGATTCGTTTTATTTGTTTTATTGGTAGAATTGGTTGGTTTCAACCGAACCAAATGAACGAATTAAACCAATCAAACCAATAAATCGTGTGCTTGACAGCTGAACCTACAAAATGCGTGAATATGAATGTCATAAGTTTGACCATTGATGGACAGTCGGTTGAGGTACCTGCCGGGGCGACGATTCTGGAGGCCGCCCGCAAAGCAGATATTTTTATTCCGAGTCTGTGCGACCATCCCGACCTGCCGCCTGCCAAAGACCGCCCCGCCGTTCAAGCTGTTTTTCATGGCGAACACAAAATAGAAAATGCCATGCCAGAACAATCCGGCGAAGGTTGCGGTATTTGTGTGGTAGAGGTAGAGGGTCTATATGATCTGGTGGGCTCCTGCACCACCGAAGCGGCAGACGGGATGGTTGTGTTTACCGAAAACGACCGCATAAAGGACAAACGTCAGGAAAACCTAATGCCCATCATGGCGAGGCATCGGCATGCATGCCTAACCTGTGCCCAGCAGGAAGGATGTTCCCGTACCCAGTGTTCGGCCAACGTGCCGGAAAACGAACGCTGCTGCCCACAGTTCGGGCATTGTGAGCTGCAAAATATTGCCAATTATGTCGGCATTTCGGATGCCACACCTAAGTGGGTGCCCATTGATTTACCGGTTTTCAAAGATCACCCCCTGTTTGAACGAGATTACAATCTGTGTATTGGTTGTACCCGGTGCGTGCGTGCCTGCGGTGATCTGCGAGGTATTGAGGCCCTCGGATTTGTCTATGATGAAAACGGGCAGGTTCAGGTCGGCACTGTGGTCGAAACCCTGGAAGGCTCCGGCTGTAAATTTTGTACGGCCTGTGTCGGGGTGTGTCCCACCGGGGCACTGGCGGATAAATCCGTGGAGCCGGCAACCCGGGAGGCCGATCTGGTTCCGTGCAAAGCTGCATGCCCGGCTCATATTGATGTCCCCGCTTACCTGAGAATGTGTGCCCAGGGCAGGCGGGATGAAGCCAATGCCATCATCAGAGAAAAAGTGCCGTTTCCCGGCGTACTCGGTCGGGTATGTATTCATCCTTGTGAAGATGCCTGCCGGCGCGGCGAGGTCAATGAACCCATAGCCATTTGTGCGCTGAAACGATATGCCGCCGATGCTGATCAAGGCTTATGGAAAAAGGCAAACCGCGTCGCAGCTGACACGGGTAAGAAAGTTGCCATTGCCGGAGCCGGGCCGGCCGGACTTAGCGCGGCTTTCTACCTTCGAAAAAAGGGGCATGCCGTTACCATTTTTGATGCCGGCAAAGTCGCCGGCGGCATGATGCGCTATGGAATCCCTGAATATCGCCTGCCCAGAGAGATATTAGATAAGGAAATTAATGAAATTTTAGCCCTCGGAATCGATCTCAAACCCGGCCAGGTACTGGGCCAAGACTTTACGCTCGCACAGCTGACCAACGACGGCTATGATGCCGTCTTTTTGGGCGTTGGTGCCCAGAACAGTTGTTGCATTCCCCTGGAAGGATGCAATGTTCCCGATGTGCTCTGGGGCGTCGAATTTTTACGCCGGGTTTCCGCAGGCCAAGCAATCAGGCTCAAAGATAACGTCTTGGTCGTCGGCGGCGGAAATGTCGCTGTGGACGCGGCCATGACAGCGCTTAGATGCGGTGCCGGCCATGTGAAAATGGCCTGTCTGGAATGTCTGGATGAAATGCCCGCCAGTCCGTGGCAGTTGGAAAAAGCCAAAGCTGAAGGCGTAGAGATTATGCCGTCCCGGGGTCCTGATCGCGTCATCAGTGAGAACGGTCAAGTGACCGGAGTGGATCTGCTGGAATGCACCTGCGTTTTTGACGAGCAGGGTCAGTTTTGCCCTGAATTCAGTGAGACCAAGGAATGCATTCTGGTGGATCAGGTCATCATAGCTGTCGGTCAGGCATCTGATCTGTCGTTTCTACCAGATAATCATCAGATAAAGATAGATCGGGGCTTGATTGTGGTTAATGATGACTCGCTCGAGACGGATATGAAAGGCATTTATGCCGGAGGGGATATTACCCAAATGCCGGGTACGATTATTGACGCTATTGCGGCTGGCCGAAAGGCCGCGGCTTCTATTGATAAGGCCATCGGAGGTTCTGGCGATATCGATGAAGTATTATTTCCGCGCGGCAATCCGGATGCCTATTTGGGACGCGACGAAGAATTTGCATCCTGGTCCAGAGAAAAGGTGCCCGAGCTTGATGCTGGGATGCGTACAAAAGACTTTCAGGAAGTTGCTTTGGGCTTCAGCGATGAACAGGCAGCAAAGGAGGCGAAACGCTGCCTGCAATGTGATTTGCGTCTCTATTTGGGTTGTAACCCAACCCCGCCGCGCGATTGGCTTCGTTTCGAACAGGAAAACATCAATCAGGTGCCCGCCGCTGAAGGTGTTTTCCAACTGCTGGACAGGGAGCATCATGTTCTAACTATAAAAGGGACGAAAAATCTTCGCCAGGAGCTCCTGGCGGCTCTGGAAGGCAATGATAAGGCCGAATGGTTTGAATATCAAGAAGATAAAATGTATTCTCAGCGTGAAAGTGAATTGATCCAGAAATATCTTCAGGAACATGGCAAGATGCCGGGCGGGGGAGGAGATTTTGATTTATTCTAATCTGGCTGCCTTAACACTTCTGGCTTATAGCGGTTGTTAAAAAAACGTTCCGATTATGGGAGGTTTTTTTGCTACAACCGCTTATGCCGCCATCCTTTTATTCGGAACATATTTATGACAAGCGGTATAAAATATATTCCTATAATCAAATTGTCATTGACCCGTAGCCAGCGGCCGGAAGCAGGCAACCAGAAGCCAGCCGCCAGCAACTATTCGATCTCCTTCTGCAGGTTGATAAAATTGCTGCGGTCAAAACCGAGGGTCTTAAAAAAAGAAAGCAGATCGGTTGAATCCCATCGGACTGTGGTGTAGACGTTATCAATTCCTGCAGCTTTATAGATATCAAATATTTTTTGGGCCATACTGGCGCCGATTCCCTGTCCCATGAAATTTGGATCTACCCCCAATGTCGCAATCCAGGCACTTTTGGTTTCGCCAAAACCTGCCGTGAGTATGTAGCTGATCATAAAGCCGACGACTTTGCCCTGATGTTCTGCGACGAAACAGGCCTCTGCACCCCTTTGGGCATGTTCTTCTACAACCCTTTTGAAATCCGGTTCTACAGGCCGCCGCGTGATCGCTGCGTAAATCTGGGCGATCGCCTCGGCATCTCCAACTTTCAGTGGTCTAATTTGAAAATTATCCACGGGCTAGTTCCTTGTCGATGGAAAGATTAATCGGTTCTGATGATCTTTACTTTGTGGCCAACCCAATTTGGAGGCAGATAAACCCTTCCGCTGTTGCCACTTGATTTGACCCGTTTTTCGATCATTTCCTCACCGTATATTTCAAATTTCACCTTGCTATTCGGTGTTTCAGCAACGGCTTCCTTCCCATCATCACTTATTTTATTATCCAGATCTTTTACGTTCGGCACGTTAAAAGCCTCTAACAATATAAAATCATGACTTAAATTTAAATATTGCTTTATAACACAATATTTAATAAAGCTACATTAAAGCTACATTGTATCAGAGTCAAGAAAAAAGAATGAAAAGGATGGACAAATGATTACCGTTGGCATTGATGTCGGTTCCATCACGACCAAGGCCGCCGTGGTTAGCGACGGCAAATTGATTTCGGACAAGGTTATCGCGACCGGCTATAATGCGCAGGATGCCGGGACCAAGGTCTATGAAAATATAACGGATGAATTGGGAATAAACCCGTCTGAGGTAACTCGTATTATTTCAACCGGCTACGGCAGGAATAGTGTTACCATTGCCGATAAAGCCGTAACTGAAATTACCTGTCATGCGGTGGGTGCTCACTTTCTGAATCCAAGGGTGCGCTCGATTATCGACATTGGTGGTCAGGACAGCAAAGCGATCGTGGTAGACGAGAACGGTGGTGTTAAAGACTTTGCCATGAATGATAAATGTGCTGCTGGAACCGGTAGATTTCTGGAGGTCATGGCAAGAGCCCTTGAAGTCGACCTGGATCATTTTGGTAAATTCTCGCTGAAGGCCGATACGCCTGCCAAGATCAGCAGCCTGTGCACCGTTTTTGCGGAATCAGAAGTGATTTCGCTGATCTCCAAAGGAGAAAAAAGAGAAAATATCATTGCCGGTATCCACGAATCAATTGCCGCCCGGGTGATGGCCATGGCGGGTCGCATCGGTATGTCGGCGCCGGTGATGATGACCGGTGGTGTCGCCAAAAATAAAGGGGTGGTGAAGGCGCTAGAAAACAAAACCGGGCACGCGATTGAGGTGTCGCAAAAAGCACAGGTGACCGGCGCTATCGGCGCCGCATTAATGGCAAGTCTGCAGTCATAACCCGGACATGCTGAAAACAGCAGGAGAAAATTAACACGAAAGCACCCCGGTTAAATAGGCTTCGTCCTGATAAACGGACTTCGCGTTTAACAGGGTAAACATTTGACAGGGCAGAATGGAAACCTTAAGAAACAATATAAAATAAAATTTCGTGCTTTCTAAATTTCGCGTTTTCGTGATAAAAAATTTGCCGTAATTTCATTCGTAACGGCTTAATTTAATCTCTATTTTCGGGTTCCAATTTCATGTGGTCGGGAATGATCATGGATTCCAAGATGATCTCCTTAAAGGAAACCGCGGTTACTTCCAGTTCGTATGCTTCACTCAGATCGTTGATTTGATCAAAGCAGTTGTGACAGGGGGTGATCACGATTTTGGCTCCGGTTTCCCTGATTTGATCGGCCTTTAATTTTCCAGAAGCCATGCGGAAAGGTCTGTAGTCCGGTCCCATCGGCATTATACCTCCCCCACCGCCGCAGCAATGATTGTGTTCGCGGTTGGGAGTCATATCTCGAAAATCCTCGGCAATATAGGGAATGATTTTGCGGGCATGTTCCCACAACCCCCCGTTGCGGGATACATTGCAGGGATCCTGATAAGTGATCGGCTCTTTAATTTTTTTAAGCGGATCAATTTTAATGCGGCCGTCTCGCAGGTATTCATACAACAGCTGGACATAATGGACAATCTCCACCGGCGCTTTACCGTCCGGGTATCCGGCAAGATAAGGGCCTTCGAAGGCCATTGAACGATAGGCGTGTCCGCATTCGGTAATCAGAATGTGTTGCGCTTTTAGCTCCAGGGCTTTTTCGTAAACATTTTTGACCTGTTTGCCTGCCAGATTGCGGTTGCCCGCAAACATGGGCAGGTTGGTGCAATCCCAGCCGAAAGTGGGAATTGTCCAGCTCTCTTTTGCAGCCGCAAAGATAATGGCGGCGTATGAAATATCCTGGGGATAATAAACGGGCTCGCGCGGATTAATGGTGTACATATACTTGACGTCAGGTTGGTCCACCGGGATATCGACTCCTCGGTAGTCATCTTCAACCTCTTCGACCATCCATTCGCATGTATCGACAAGTTCTTCTACAGGGATGCCCATGTGGTTGCCGGTTTTGTCGCAATGATCCGAGAAGAAGGCCAGCTGTTTAGGCGTCACTCCCTGAGAGTGGCAGACGCTGCGGGCGATGGCGATCATGGTGGCGACGTCGATTCCAAAGGGACAATACATCGAACAGCGCTTGCACATGGTGCATTGCAGCCAAGCGACTTCGTAGCATTTTTCCAGAAATGCGCGATCCACCTTACCCTTGCGCCGGACCATTTCACCCAAGGTGTGTCTGAATTTATAGGCCGGACTCAGGCGCGGATCTCGATCATTGCCGACATAGACAAAGCAGCTTTCCGCGCACAACCCGCATCGGGAGCAAATACTCATCCAGGTTCGAATGCGGGCTCCATGATTGGCAGCCAGTATTTGACGCACCCTTTTTACATCCACGGGTGCGTCGGTATTGTTTTGAAACTCAAATTTCTTCTCAGTACTTTTCAATTTCGTAAGGTTCCTCATTTCATCATCTAAAATCCGAAGCACGAAGTACGAAACTTGAAACAAATCCGAATTTTCAAATGACCAAAATTCACCGTTTTGAACATTCGGATTTGTTTCGGATTTCGATACTCGGATTTCGAATTTGATATTGTTTTAAAAACGCTTAGAGCATTATTTTGAAGTAATGTTATTCATTATTATAAGTCACCAGGGCTTTGCCCCTCTTCTGCTGCCCATTTCAAACCCAATAAAGGCCCGAGTAAAAAAGAAAAGAATCATATGGCCCAGCTTGGTGGTCGGAATCAGAATCAAAAGAATTTGACTCAATAAAACGTGCAGGATCAGCAGCACTTCATAGGGACCCCATTGGTGGTAAGCCAGAAAACCGGTTAAAAAGGGCAATGTCGTCATCATCAGCAGAAAATAGTCCCATGAACTGGTTAAAATGCGAACCTCGGGTCTGACGCGGCGGCGAATGAATAAAAAAATAGCCGCGGCAATCAGGATAAGGGTCATCCCATCTGCCACCTCATCTGGAAGAGACCAGAGACTGACGCCGAATGCTTCATCCCACATCACGTTGTGGGCGGCGAGGAACAGCGGAACCGCCAGAAGCGATATATGAAAGATGAATGCAACGATGGAAAAAACCGGCTGCTGACGCATAGAGGTGCTGGCCCAAGGCAACATCCAATGAAAAATAGATCGCAACCCCCAGCCCAAACTGAAATGATTGTAAATGACGCGATCCTTCTTGCGGCTTATGCGAAATAAGACGGCGATGCGGACCAATAAGCCTCCGATAAAAAAAATGAAGGTAAACCAAAGCGCCGGACCGGTTAAAAAATCGTATAGGGTGTTCCAATTCATGTGCTCGCCTAAAATGAGCTGGTTTAAGCTTTTAGGTTTCGCGCTTTTGCTATTAATTTTTTTATTCGAATTTCAGGGATGGCTGTAAAAGGGCGGCATTTTAGTTATATTTATGAATTTTGTCAATCGGATAAAATGCTGAAAGACGGGAACAAATTTTCAAACAAAGACGCGAAGACGCAAAGATCGTTAAAAATATATTTTTCTTGGCGGCCCGGGCGGTTTGCGTGAGGTCTTATCTGAACTGCACGAGGTATTAAATTCCTTCATTAAACCGTGTGCAGTGATTATTTCACTAAATTAGAAATCGCCTTAAATTTGTTGTCTTTTGCCGTCTTCAGCAATTCGAACAAAGCAGTTTCAGTACTGGTTAAGCCGGCACCGGCCTCCTTGCTTTTTTCGAGGCCGATTTGCTTATTCTCAGCGGTGCGGGAAGAAACCGCATCGACCACAACCTGGACACGGTACTGACGATTCGTTAAATCGACAGCGGTCTGATAAACGCAGACGTGCGCCTCGATACCGACAAGTAATATGTTTTTGGGATTGACCGCTTCGAGATCTTTTAGAAACTGGTCGCTGCCGCAACAACTAAAACTGAATTTGCTCCTCGGTGTCTTGTCCGGCAAGAGTTCGGCAATTTCCGGTGCGGTCGGTCCCAGCCCAGCCGGATTTTGTTCAGTCCAGAGGATGGGCAGTCCCAATAGAAGGGCGCCTTTAACGATCTTTTTGAGGTGATCAAATAAGTCCTCTTTGTTGTGCATTGCTCGTATTAATTTTTCCTGAACATCGATAAGCACCAGGGCCGTATTCTCGGCATTAATCACCTTATTTCCCTTTCAGTTATAAGAAAGGCAGAGCCTGGTAAGCTCTGCCCGCCATTATGGTTTATGGTATAATTATCCAAAGATATTTGTTTTATTCATCAAAAACCGATTCGCTGCGCCATTTGCCGACGCGCATCCATCCGTCCCGGCGTTCTTCGGGATGCCGGCGTTCTTTTCCGGTTCTTCTTTCCTTGCCGCCCTTTATAAAATAAATCCTGCTGTTTTTTGTGCGTTTGTCTTGATCAGTCCGGCGTTCAACCAATGAACGTTCTTGCCAATTATCAATATCTGAATTGCGATTTGCTTCCTGTTCCATCCTAATTGCCTGGCTCATGTTGGGTCCTCTTTTTTTTTCTGTAATGTCGGATATAAATCAATGTTTACAATTTATAACAGAGAGGCGTAATATTCAGGCGGTTCGTCGCCGACCTGAATATTATCCACCCGAATTCATAAGATAAATTTAGAAATATGTCAACTGGTTATCTCGTAGACTTGTTCTGTGTATTCGGAAAAAGCTTGAATCACGTCAATTTGATGCGATGTTAATTGCTTGAATTTGATTCCAATTCCATTTTGGCTGCTCCAGACAATTTCACCGCTAATGCTGAGCGGCTTTTGGTAGTGGGGAACTGAAAACTTCATAATGATTTTCTGACCGCTGAAATAATAATCATTCGTTTCGATAAATGCCCCTTGAGTGCTGATATCAAGTATATATCCTTTGAATTGACGGCCTTGTACGGAATACTCCACCGGCATTAAGCAGGCTTTGCGCAAATGCTTGCGGCGGTCTTTGCCGGTAGTGCCTTGGGCTGTTTCCTCTAATTTCTGCAACAAAGCAGC
>JASFTL010000068.1:0-11205 GCA_050053555.1 Desulfobacterales bacterium | reverse complement strand
GGCGATGGTGTGGGGGGTAATGAAGATCATCAACTTCGCCCAGGGAGAATTTGTCATCCTGGGCGGCTTTCTGCTTTTTTCGCTGCACCGGATCGGTTTCAATCCCTTTTTAGCCATCCCGCTGGCGGCGACGGCATTGTTTATTGTCGGCTGGGTCCTGTATCATATTGTCATCGTTCGCATCGTGGAAAAAGATCTTTTCATATCGATCCTGGCCACCTTCGGTATCGCCATCCTGCTGCAGCAGCTCATGAACCAGTTGTTCGGTGCCGATGTCCAAACCGTCAAGCCCGGACTTGGCACCTGGTTTTTCTTCAACAATGCCATAACGGTGCTTCAGATTAAAGTCGTCAGCTTCTTTATTGCCATCGTACTGGGGGTATTGCTGGCCTTGTTTATGAAGAAAACCCGACTCGGACAGGCCATCCGAGCCACGGCCCAGGATGCCCGATCTGCGCGGATCCTGGGTGTCGATACCAACAGGGTTTACGCCACAACATTTGCGATAAACGCATCCATCTGCGGGGCCGCCGGCGCGCTGGTGGTGATGACCTGGGTGATTCAACCGTTTGCGGGGCTGGCTTACACCATTCGTTCGTTTATGATCGTCATTATCGCCGGGATCGGTAATGTGGCCGGGGTGATTTTCGCCGGATTGGGCCTGGGAGCCGCCGAAAATTTTGCGGGTTTTCTTTTAGGAGCTGAATTTCAGGCCGCGTTCATCTTTTCGCTGCTGGTCGTCATTCTGGTCTGGCGCAACTTCAAACTCAGGCTTCGGCGCAGGTACCTCAAATGAACATCACCGGACGGCAAACGTTACTTTACGCGATTATCATCATCGCTTCCCTGATTGCCCCCTGGGCGATGTCCGCTTACCAGACCCAGCTGGCCTTTTTGTGGGTCATGGTGGTGTTTGCACTCACCTGGGATATTGTCGGCGGGCAGATGGGTTACAATTCATTCGGCAACGTCGTGTTTTTCGGCCTTGGGATGTATGCCACCGCAGTGGTGCAACGCAACATGCACTTCAACATCGAGGAATACGTTCATGTCGCGGGCCGCGTGGAGACCTTAACACCGGTGGAGTACCTGCAGGGCCTGTTCCTCGGTATGGGCCTCGGAGCGGTAATTGCCGTGGCTGCGGCAGCGTTTCTGGGGGCCTGTATTCTGGCAATGGGAATGCGCGGCCAATATTTTGGCATCTGCACTCTGGGGCTGGGCGTCGCCGCCGGTGAACTCGCCAACGGCTGGGAATATATCGGTGCCGGTTCCGGGCTCGTTACGCCGGTTTTTCCGGATCAACTCGGGCAGCGCGGCGCTTTCTTTTACTATATTTTTTTTGTTATCGCGGTAATTGCCTTTCTGATACTGAGATGGCTATATGCGGGTCGCTTCGGTCTGGCCATCAATGCCATCCGCGATGATGAGGACAAGGCCGAGGCCATGGGCATCCACACCACCCGGCACAAGATTGTGGCGTGGTGTATTTCGGCTTTTTTTCTTTCACTCGTCGGCGGCGCCGCCGGTCATCTGATCGGATTCATCGACCCCACCGAAGTGGCCTTTGCCGGGCCGACCTTTGGCGTATGGATGATCTTAATGGCCATCCTCGGCGGCAAAGGAACCCTGTGGGGGCCGGTGATCGGTGCGGTCATTTT
The DNA here is from genome assembly GCA_050053555.1 of Desulfobacterales bacterium. Classification (GTDB taxonomy): domain Bacteria; phylum Desulfobacterota; class Desulfobacteria; order Desulfobacterales; family JAHEIW01; genus JAHEIW01. The sequence continues at coordinate 9,547 of JASFTL010000068.1, read as the reverse complement.
TCATCTCACCCAGGAGCTTTTCTGGACCTATCTTTTCGGCTGGCAAAGGGTGGCTCTGGGAGCGCTGATTGTGGCCATTGTGGTCTTCTTTCCCATGGGCATTATGGGTTGGATGCGGGAGCGCTGGCCGGAGCGCTTTGGATATCGGGTGGAGAAGAGCCAAGCTGCCGGTTCATCCGCGGGAGGCGCGCTATGAGTGAACAGCAGTTGATGGTGGAAAAGGTCTCCAAGAGATTCGGCGGCGTGAAGGCCAACGACGACATCACCCTGTCGGTTCCCAGCGGCAGTATTATCGGCCTTATCGGTCCCAACGGCTCCGGCAAGACCACTCTGTTCAATTCCATTGTCGGGTACCACCCCATCGAAAATGGCTCCATTCGCTTTGAAGGCCAGGAAATCACGGGCATGCGGGTGCAGGCCATCGCACGGCTGGGACTGCTCAGAACATTCCAGCAGACACGCATCTACGGCAAAATGACCTGTGTCGAGAACATGCAGATCAGTGTACCGCACAAAAACGAAAATGTGCGGACCATGTTTTCAAAGTATCCGCACGAAGTCACAGAGAAAGCTGAAAGTTTACTGGAGTTCGTCGGGCTTTATGAAAAACGGCACCTCATGGCCGGTGACCTTTCGTTCGGTCAGCAGAAGCTTTTGGAGTTCGCCATGGCGCTCATGAACGAACCCAAGATGCTGCTTTTAGACGAGCCCACGGCCGGTATCAACCCGACCCTGATCAATGGGTTGATCGAACGCCTGAAGCGCACCAATGCCGATCTGGGTATCACCCTCTTCGTCATCGAGCATAACATGCGGGCCATTATGAACCTGGCCGAACACATCTACTGTCTGGCCCACGGTCAGCTTCTAACCAGCGGTCCACCCGAACAGATTCAAAAGGACCAGCAAGTAATTGACGCTTATCTCGGGGCAAAATGATGACTCAAGACACCCAAAAAGCAATAGAAAAAAACAAAACCGTCGGTTACGGCCTGGGCCCTGTGGAAACGGTGCTTTCGGTCGACGAGGTGGAACGCCAGGCGGCCAAACTGGCCGCTGAAGGGCCAAGCCGGGAGCAGCTTAGCGAACTGACAGAAAACCGGCCGCTGCTTAGCATTGAAGGTTTAAATGCCGGCTATGGCAAGATGGTGGTGTTGCACGATTTTAACTTACAGATTGGAGCAGGCCAATCCCTGTGCATGATCGGCCCTAACGGTGCTGGCAAATCTACCGCATTAAACTCCATTTATGGCTTCACGACCATCACCGGTGGCACCGTTAAGGTCCAGGGCAAAGATATCACGCGCCTTACGCCTAACCAAAAGCTTAAAAACGCCGGTATCGCGTATATCCTACAGGACGCCTCCATTTTTCCCGATATGACCGTTGAGGAAAACATGATCATGGGCGGCTATTTGATGGACAAACAGAGTCGGGCGCGTGAAGCTGCCGAAAAGGTACTCGCAAAGTATCCACTCCTGGCCGAGCGTCGCAACCAGAATGCCGGTGTGCTGTCAGGAGGCGAAAGGCGGCTCTTGGAAATTTCGCGTGCCCTGATCATGGAGCCGGAAGTTTTACTGGTGGACGAGCCGTCTATTGGGCTGGAGCCGCGTTTTATTGAAATGGTGTTTGAAATTCTGGATGATCTGCAGCACAACGAAGGTAAGACGATCATCATGGTCGAACAAAACGCCAAAAAGGGACTGGAGTTTACCGACATCGGGTACGTTCTGGTCTCCGGTCAGCTGGCCATAGCCGACAGTGGTGATGCTCTCTTGGAAAATCCTGAAGTCGGGCGTCTATTTTTGGGTGGATAGGCTTCTTATACTTTTCAGACGGGTCTATTGTTTTTAGCCCCCCTTTCACTTCCACCCGCATAAACCATAAATCCGAAGCACTAAACCTGAAACTCGAAACAAATTCAAATGTTCTAAACGGTTTTGAATTTCAGTCATTCGATATTCGGATTTGTTTAGGATTTCGACATTCGGATTTCGAATTTTGTCTTAAGAAAATAACAAATGAATTGGTAACGACTAATTTCGACCTCACAAAGTTGCAATATTCATATAGCTTCTTCAATTGCTTTTCCCATTTCCATCGTCGTTGCCCTGCCCCCCATATCCGGCGTCCGTAATTTCGAGGTCTGCAGCACGGTTTCGATCGCTTTTTCCACGGCGGCGGCTGCTTCCGCATGACCCAGATGATCGAGCATCATCGCTCCCGACCATATCTGCGCAATGGGATTGGCAATGCCCTTGCCGGCGATATCGGGCGCCGAGCCGTGAACCGGTTCGAACATGGAGGGATGCTCGCGGGTCGGATTGATATTGGCCGACGGTGCGATTCCAATGGTGCCCGCGATGGCAGGGCCGAGATCAGAGAGAATATCACCGAAAAGGTTGCTGGCCACCACAACATCGAACCAGCCGGGGTGCAGGACAAAGTTGGCCGTCAGAATATCAATGTGGTATTGATCGGTCCGGATGTCCGGATACTCAGCGGCGATAGCGGCAAAGCGTTCGTCCCAAAACGGCATGGTATGGATGATACCGTTGGATTTGGTGGCCGATGTAACGTGCCTGGCCTCGCGTCCGCGGGCAAGTTCAAATGCAAAGCGCATCACCCGATCAATACCCTGGCGGGTAAAAATCGTTTCCTGCACCACGGTTTCATCTTGTGTGCCGGAATAAATGCGCCCGCCGATTTCAGAATATTCGCCCTCGTTGTTTTCGCGCACAATAAAAAAATCGACGTCCGCCGGACCCCGATCTTTTAGAGGTGAAACCATGCCCTGCAACATGCGCACCGGACGCAGATTGATGCACTGCTGCATTTGGCGGCGAATGGGAATCAGAAGCCCCCATAAAGAAACATGATCGGAAACACCGGGAAATCCGACAGCGCCGAGAAAAATCGCGTCATACTGGCGAAGCTGCCCGATGCCGTCGGCGGGCATCATCCGACCGGTGTGGGCATAAGTTTCACAGCTCCACGTGAATTCATCCCATTTGAAACGGATATCAAACCGAGGCGCCACCGCTTCGAGCACCCGGATGCCCTCCGGAACCACTTCTTTACCGATGCCGTCGCCGGGTATCACGGCGATTCTATAGCTGTCCATAGCCCTCCCTCCTCCTAACCCAGCACCTTGTCGCTGGCGTTGAGCCTGTTTTTGGGTGTAAAACCGAATCTATCGCAAAGCCCCATTCGTTGACAAGAGATAAACCCCAGGCGCACATGAATTTATGACAAAGAAATCTCAGGCCGTCGACAGGGGCGAAAGATGAATCATTATTTAGACGCTGTGTTTAAGGCACATGTACGTTTTTGTGTTTAATAAATTTGACGCACTGTTCACAAAACCAGACAATTTTCTGACACTCCGCGATGGTCACCGCCTGAGTTCTATTTTAACCTATCGAAATCTTAATATAAAATAATTCTCTTTCATTCCTGGAATGTTTTTTGCTATAATTAAACGATTCCCTAAAAACGGGCTGATCGGGGACACGGTTTGAAGATCGCCAAGTATTTTCAACAGGTTGCAGATTGTAAAAACGAGCGGGTAATCAACGTTAACCCCCTTGAGACACACCATGTATTCGAAAAAAATTTTGAAGGAGATATGATGAAGAAAAAAATTGCATTCTTGATTGCCGCTGTCAGTCTATTGATGGCAACCCACAGCCTGGCGGCTGAAACGCTTGAAATCCTGACACCGGCTATCCAAGGCAAATTGGCCTATCAGGTTATTGATGAAAAAAGTTTGCTGGTCTCTGTCAAAGATGCGCAAAATAATCCTGTCCGCGGACTGGAGGCCAAAGATTTTGTCCTGCAGAGCGGAAACAAAAAAGCCCGGATATTATCCGTTGAGCCGCTTGAAAGCAGCGAGTTTGTTCCGCTCAACATCGTTCTGGTGGTGGATAATTCTGCTTCCATGAAAGAACGCCGGGCGATCAAGCCCTTGATGGCTGCCCTCGACGAATTTTTTAAAACGCTGCGCCCAATTGACAATGTCCGGGTGGTGGTCTTTGATGAAAAAGGATCCATGCCGGTTAAAGGCTATAATCTGAATACCAAAACCTATCGCTCAAAATTTATCCCTGAATTGAAGGCGTTTCTAAATGAGGCTTTTGACGAAGGCATGACCAGTCAAACCTATCTTTATGAGGCCATGGCGGCCGGTATCAGCATTATCCGTAAAATGCCCAAAGAAGATACCAAATTCCTTGTCGTTTTATCCGACGGTGAAGATTTAAACAGCGACTTTGAAGTTGATTTTGTTAAGTCTGAAGCCAAAGGTATCGAAAACTTTGAAGTTTTTGCCGTTGATTATATGCCGGGCAAAAAAATAGACCCATTTCTTAAATCCCTTGCCGAAGCTCACGGTGGCCGCGTCTGGAAAGCAACGTCTGCCTCGGAGCTGCTGCCCATTTTCCAGTCCTTTTCGACCACCCTGCTTTATCGCTATGTGGTCAATTACAAGTTTCTGGAACCGCCCAAAGGAACATTAAGCCTGCAGCCAGCGGCATTAAATTTTGAGATGCTGACCCTGCTGGACGGCTCGCCGGTCATGAACAAGGTGTTTTTTGAAGCCGGAAAGAGCGAAATTCCCGACCGCTATGTTCTCTTAAAGAGCCGGGCGCACACCGCCGCCTTTAACGAGAAAGTGCTGACCAGCTCGCTGGATCGTTATAAAAATGTGCTCAACATTGTGGGCCGGCATTTATCTGAAATCTCCGAAGCGCATATTCGCATCGTGGGCTGCAACTCGGATAGCGGTGTTGAGAAAGGCAACCTCGATCTTTCGCGAGCCAGAGCCAGGGCCGTTAAATCCTATCTGTCTTCGGTCTGGGGCATCGACAGCGCCCGCATGCAGATTGATGCCCGTAATTTGCCGATCCATCCGGCTCCGGCAAATAAGGTGGGAAGCCGGCCGGAAAATCAGCGCGTGGAAATTATATACGATTCCAGCGACATGCAGGCAATGGCTGCCAACCAGTTTATTGCTGAAAGCAGCAACTTGACAGGTATTAAAATTATGCCCCAGATCACGGCTGAATACGGAGTGGCAAACTGGGAGCTGAGCATCCAGGCCGACAACAAGACCATCAAAACATTAAAGGGTACCGATCCGCTCGAGCCGGTACTGGCGTTATCATTGGACGACATCGGCCGGGATAAGCTGGTGGCCTGCAGTAACCTCCAGGCACTGATAAAAGTTACCGACATCAATAAAGATACCTATGAAACCGCTACCAACGTGAGCCCGGTAACGGTGGCCAAAAAAGAATTGATCCATGAATTGGTCGGGCCGCCAAAGGGCATGGTAGCGATACAGCCCACCGAGCTCACCATTGAAGAGGTCACCACTATCGACAGCTCACCGCTGTTAAATTATGTATTTTTTGAAACCGGTCAAAGTGACATTCCCTCACGCTACGTGATCCTTTCCAGTCAGGCCGACACAAAGGCGTTTAACGAAAGCAGATTAAAGGGCACCATGGAAAAGTATTCACATGTATTAAACCTTATCGGAAGTCGCCTGCGCGCGAATCCGGAAGCACGCATAACAATTGTCGGCTGCAATTCCCACCGCGGGGACGAATATAACCGCAAAGACCTTTCCCGCAGCCGCGCCGAATCGGTGCGGGCGTATTTAAAATATATCTGGGGGATCGAATCCGGCCGCATGGATTTGGAAGTGCGCAACCGGCCGGCGGTTGCCAGTGCCAGCAGCGTTGAAGAAGGTCGCGCCGAAAATCAGCGCGTCGAAATTTATTCGGAATCCCCGGCTGTGCTTGACACGATCAAGAGTACCTATGTTGAAAATATCAGCAATGCCCAGGAAGTCCAGGTTTTACCTCAAATCCAGTCCGGATATGACCTGGCCCGCTGGACCGTTGCCCTGATCGGCGATGGAACACTCATTGATTCCACCGCCGGACAGGGAGATTTAAGGCCGACCTATCAATTTAGCCTCAAAGATATCGGCCTGGGCAGGATCGGCGGATATGAAACTATCGCAGCCGATATCGAAGTCGAAGATAAGAGAGGGCAAACCTATAAAACATATGCCAGTACACCGGTGCGGTTTATCAAACGCGAAGAGCGGGTTGCCAAAAAAGAAGGTTACAAGGTCATGGAGAAATATGCCCTGATTCTATTTGACTTTAATCGAGCCGATATCAAGGACCGAAACCGGGCCGTGGTGGATCGGATCGTGGCCCGCATAAAAGAGGTTCCGACTGCCAGGGTCAGGATTGTGGGCCACACGGATACCATCGGCAAAGAAGCTTACAACATCGACCTTTCAAAGCGGCGGGCCAAGGCCGCTTTTGATATGATCCTGGCCGGAGGTGCCATTGGTAGTGGCGACATTGCCTATGAAGGCGCCGGACCCCACAACCCGTTGTTTGACAACGACTTGCCGGAAGGCCGGGCGCTAAACCGCACGGTAACGGTCACGCTGGAATACGAACAGACCAACTAAATTCTAACCTTTCTAAAATAAAACGCCCGTTTTGAATCCATGTCGGTTTGAAACGGGCGTTTGTTCTTGCCAAAATTTTAAATTTCTTGATTAGTTATAAATTTCTGAAGTTTCCTGCGATATTTGATTTTAATCACAGATGCTTAAAACCTGAAAAATCGGTTGATTGTGAGGCGGATTCCAGATATCCAGATTCTATTCGTAAAAAATCCATAAATGCCGATAATTTGAATTTTCTTAATAAATCCAGGCTTGAAGTCACTCCGGCATAATGCCAGCCTTCGATTTTAATACACCCAGTTAATCTCCTTTTAAAGCTATAAGATTGACTTCAGAAATTATTATGTGATATCAAAATTTTATAAATTACTTATGCATTATCTATTCTCGATTAGAATGGAACTTCTCATTTTGCAATGCCCGGTAATCGCTGAGCCTTTTCTGAAATTGGTAAATTATGCGACCTTGCGGGATACTTTTTCTGTCAATAAAATAGTTACCAAATAAAATAACAAGGGAGGTGATGCTTGCTGATTTAAATAGGTTCGGAATGCAAAGATTTTAGATGGGTAATAAAGCAAAAGGAGGTAAAAATGAAAAAGCTTAAATTGGCATTGGTTTTAGGATTGGCTGTGCTGTTAGTGTCGGTATTTGCCTTGCCCGGCCCTGCGGTAGCTGAAAAAAAAATGTGGAGATGGGGGACCTCTAATCCAGGGGCCTATGGTTATCGCGTATCCGCTTTTCTGTCAGATTTCTTGCGAAGGGGTATGCCGGATTACGACGTCACCGTTTATCCATTCGCTTCAACCACCGCTAATATCAAGAACTTTCTCGTGGGTGAGCTGGAAAGCACGTATTCGGCCGAGCCCGGATTGAGAAAATTGTACGCATTTAAAAAACCATTTGCGGGCTTTGAACCCAACGTCAAGCAAATGCCGGTGCAGTCTTTCTGGAGCTACACCATGGAAACCCATATCTTGACGTTGCCGGAGAACAAAGACAAATTTCGCAGTTGGGCGGATTTGAACGGCAAGAAAATTTACATGACAAAGGCCGGATATATGAACCATATCAACATCTTCAGAGCCATGAGAGACATCAATGGCCTGGATGTCACGCACGTCGAAGTAGATATGTCAAAGGTTGCGGATGCGCTAAGAGCGGGAACCATCGACGCCACCGCAGCCTATACAACGGCTTTGGTATCGTTGGCCGGCTGGATTAAGGTGCTTGATGTGGCCAGTCCCCTGCAAGGAGTGAATCCAACCCCGGAACAAATCAAGAAGCTAACAGCGGCAGGTTTTGCCCCCGCCAAAATCAACATGAAGAAGGCGTATACGAAAGATCTGGGCGTGTCTGAACTCTATGGCGTGCCTTTTTTCTTTGGTTACCACCACGGGCTGAGCTTCCCGGCAGAGGACATTTATAGAGCACTCAAAGCCTTTGAAGCCGAAGCAGCTGCACTCGTTAAGCTGGACCCGGGTTTCGGACCACTGGCCGCAGACTTCGCCGGATTTCAAGTTCAGGGAATCAAGAGCATTCCCGAGGTACCCGTACATCCGGGATTGGCGAAATATCTGAAGGAAAAAGGCTTATGGGACTCCTCCTGGAAAATCGCGACCGACGAGACGATCAAGGCGGCGATAGCGGAGATGAAAGCTAAAATGAAATGATCTTTTTGGAAAAAATAAGGGGTCGTTAAGGATTTACAATAGTGGGCTCACCCCTTTAAAGTGTCAATAAGGGGTGAGTTCACTGACGCTTACGTCATACTTTAGGGGGTGAACCGATGGAAAAAAATGCGCTGCCTGATGCAGCAAATTCCTTGGCTGAAATGCGTAAATTCTTAGTCCCCTGCTATCTGATAACCACTATCGTATATTTAGCATTTTCGCTACATTATTTCACAACCGGCCTGGGGGGAACAATGCTCCTGGCCGTAACTCTCGTCCCATTAGCCTATGTGCTGTGGGTATTGAATTCCTTTGTTATCGGAAAGCTGCCGTACCCACGCTTGGGACTTAAACTCAATATTGCCATCGCCAGCGTATACATCGCGATGTGCATCTTTTCCATCGTATACATGCGAGTTGAGTTTGACGCCCTCATTTATGACCGAGCCGGTTTCTTCAACCTCCCTGACAAAATCGTAGGAGCGATGATGCTGGGCCTTGTGCTCGAATATACCCGACGGGAACATGGTCTGCTCTTTTATCTCATCCTGTTTCTCATGTTCTATTCCGTTTACGGGTGGATTTTCCCGGGTATGCTCGGTCATCCCGGGGTCTCCTGGACAAGAGTCATCACTTCTTCTTCCATTGAGATCATATTGGGCCTGTTTGGAACGTATTCGCAAACCGGGGTAGGCGTTATTGCCGCATTTTTCATGTTTTTGGGCATTGCACAGGGATTTGGTGTTCAGGAATCGATTATCAAAACGTTCACCGGGATATTTGCTAAACGTAAAACCCTGATTCCACAAACAGCGGTGGTGACGTCAATGGCTATTGCGACCTGTAGTGGATCGGGAGCAGCGAATGCAGCCATAACCGGGCAGTACACGATACCGTTGATGAAAAGAGCAGGGTTTCCCGCCCTTCACGCCGGTGCTGTTGAAGCTTCATCTTCGCTGGGAGGCCTGCTCATGCCACCCGTCATGGCAATCGCCGGTTTCCTCATGGCCGACTTTTTAGGCGTGACTTATTTCGAGGTTATCGCTCGAGGATATGCGCCGGCACTTATTTTCTTTGGTATCATATCCCTATCGGTTTTCCTCTTTACAGCGCGCTTTCTGCGGGGAAAGGGAAGTGGCTCAACTGTAGCATCGGATGCCATTATCGAAAGGTACTCTAAAACAGACGTGATCAACACAGCGATTTTCTTTGCCTTTATCGGCGTTTTGATCTATTTGATGGGTGTGCTTTGGTATGAAGCATCAAGAGCCGCACTTAACATTGCGCTCGGTCTCTTTATCGCTTCCTCCGTATTCCGCATCTATCTCCATCCCGGAACCATTTCAGATAAGATAAAGGCATGGGCGAGGTGTTTGCG
>JASFTL010000067.1:0-11217 GCA_050053555.1 Desulfobacterales bacterium | reverse complement strand
TGGCTTGATTTTCAAGCCGCGCTTGAAGATGCCAAGGGCGATCCGAAAGTTCATGTTGTCGTCATCACCGGTGAAGGCCGCGCCTTTTCAACCGGCGCGGATTTAAAGGAATCCAAGCAGCGGACCCTGCAAGAATATCGAGAATACCTGGTTGAACTTCAGGAAGCCTCCCGAAAAATCATTCGTTTCGAAAAACCGACCATCGCTGCAATCAACGGATATGCCCTGGGTTCCGGATATGAATTGGCGCTTGCCTGCGATATTCGTGTTGTCGCAGATGAGGCTCAGATCGGATCACCTGAAGCCAAGGTTACCTCTTCGGTGACCGGTGGGGCCTTTCGATTGATTCAAAACTTAATTGGTCCCGGAAAAGCCAAAGAGCTTCTTTTTACCGGGGACTACATCGACGGCAAAGAGGCCGAGCGTATCGGCCTGGTCAACAAATCCGTTCCCGGAAAGGACTTAGCATCAACAACCCGGGAAATGGCAGAAAAGATTGCCGCTAACTCTGAAATTTCACTGAAGATGATTAAAAAAGGATTGCAGATGGCCCAAAGCGGCATAAGTCTCGACGCCCTGATGGATTTTGAAATCGAAGCCTGTCTGACTTGTGTGTCCACCAAAGAACGTCAAGAATCCTTAAAGGCGTTTGCGGAGCGCAAGAAGAAGTAGTCAAAAGAAGGTTTCAGTGTTCAGGTGTCAGGTGTCTGGCAAATAGCTCATAGCCGATAGCTCATAGTTTGAAAGCTTGGAGACCATAAAGCCAGAAGGCTTTCTCATATTCAAACCTCCCAGCATCCCAGCCTTACGGCTTCCAAGCTATCAACCTTTTTTGAACTCTGACACCATAGTTTATGAAACAAACATCGGTTTAGGAGGTGTAATGTCCTTAGATCGTATTTTAAATGCCGAATCGGTTGCCGTTATCGGTGCTTCTAAAAACGAAACCAAACGTGGCTACCAGGCCATCCGAACACTGCTGGAAGAAAAATACGAAGGCAAAATCTATCCGGTCAATCCCAAGGAGAAAAGCATTCTTGGATTTAAATGCTTTAAAAGCGTGACGGATGTCGATGAACCGATCGATGTCGCCCTGGTTGCTACCCCTGCCAAAACGCTGCCGTCTGTGCTGGAGGATTGCGGCAAAAAAGGCATTCATGGCGCGGTCGTGCTTGCCGGCGGATTCGGTGAAATCGGATCCGAAGGCCGCATGCTGGAGGATGACATGGTGGCGGTGGCTAATAAATATAATATCCGGCTGATCGGCCCCAACACATCCGGCATGCTGAATCTAAAAGACAACTTAAACCTGGTGGGTTTAAAAGATGCCCCCCGGGGAGATATCGCCCTGCTTACCCAGAGCGGCAATATGGCTTTGACGTTGATTACCGAAGCAAAAATCAAAAGCCGCAAGGGATTTTCCTATTATGTCGGTGTCGGCAATGAAGCCGATATCAAGTTTCACGAATATCTGGAATTTTTCCGGCAGGATCCGGATACCCGGGCCATTTTGATGTATGTGGAAGGTATGCGCAACGGCCGTGAATTTTTGCAGCAGGCTCAAAAAACGACCCTGGAAAAGCCGATTATCTTACTCAAAAGTGGACGATCGGCCACCGGCAAGCGATCGGCCGGTTCTCACACCGGCGCCTTGGCCGGTATATCTGAGGTCGCGAAGGGTGCCTTTCAGCGCGCCGGTATCGTTGTGATTGAAAACTCGGATGAGCTTTTCCCGGCCGCCGAAGCCCTTTCAAGCCTGCCGCCCATTAAGAACAATAAAGTTGCCATTCTGGCGGACGGTGGTGGACATGCCACCATTGCGGCGGATCTTTTGACCGATCTGGGAGTTGAACTGCCGGAGTTAGGCAAAAAAACTCAAACCCGCCTGCAAAGGATTCTTCCCGCAGCGGCCTCCGTGCCGAACCCGGTTGATGTCGCCGGCGGCACCGATGCGGATCCGTCTGTGTTTGCCGATTGTGCTGAAATAATTCTCAAAGACTCGAATGTCGGTGGTCTTTTAATTGTCGGACTTTTCGGCGGTTACGGGATTCGCTTTGCCGAAAGCCTGGCGTTAATGGAAGAAGATGCCGCTCATCGTATGGGAAAACTCGTTAAACGACGAAATAAACCGATCGTGCTTCACAGTCTTTACAATTCCGAAAAACCGCATGCATTGGATCTTTTAAGATATTACAACATCCCGGTTTATGACTCCCTCGATATTTCTGCGAAATGCATCGCTGTTTTGGCAGATTACGGCAGCTATCTGGCCGGCTACCACACCAAGGCAACCTTTAAACTGAATTGGACGGCAAAAGCAAAGCCGGAAGGAAAAAAAATTCTAAACACCGCCCTCAAAAAAGGCCAAGCGACCCTTCTTGAATATGAAGCCAAAAAGCTGTTAGAGATTCACGGAGCCCCCGTACCAAGAGATTGCTTAGTACGCTCCGCAGATGAAGCCGTTCAATGTGCCGTTGATCTGGGAACAGACGTGGCCATGAAAATTGTCTCCCCTGATATTCTGCATAAAAGTGATGTCGGCGGGGTGCGCATCAAACTTAGCTCTGAAAAAGACATTCGAACGGCATTCCGCGACATCATGCGTAATTGTAAAAAATATGACGCCAAAGCAGATATTAAGGGCATTCTGGTCTCTCCGATGGCCGATGAAGGCGTTGAGGTGATCATCGGCACCAAAATTGACGATCAGTTCGGACCGGTAATCATGTATGGCTTGGGCGGTATCATGGTCGAAATCTTAAAGGATGTCTCCTTCCGCGTGTTGCCAATTTCTCAGACGGATGCCCGTAAAATGATCGAAGAAACCAAATCCTATCCGATTTTAAACGGCGCCCGCGGAAACCCGGCGCTGGATAAAAAAGCGCTGCGTAAACTGTTGCTGCTTTGCTCGGATATCGTTGAATCATATCCTGAAATTGAGGAGATGGACCTGAATCCGGTGGTTGTTCATGAAAAGGGGGTCAGCGTCGTCGACGCCCGCATCATATTGAAATCCGAGGACAGATAACAGAAGACAGAGGACAGAGAATCAATTATTTATGATGCGCCTTTTTCGCTTTTTTTATCTTTCGAATAAGGTTTTTCAGGTCAGGCGGTTTTTCGATCACATCTAAAGCCCCGGATGCCTTGGCTTCGATGTGCTTTTCGTCCGGCACGTTTGCCGTCAAAAGAATAATTTGCATTTCGGGCTGTTTTGCCTTCATCAGTTTCAGGGCTTTGAATCCGTCCAATGCCGGCATCATGTAATCCATGATAACGACATCATAGGATTCTTCTTCAATCAGGTTGAGGGCATCTTCGGCCGAGGTAGCGGTTGAAACATCCATTCCCCGTAAACGTATCCGCTCTGTGATGATATCCAAAAAATCCTTCTCATCGTCGACGATCAATACTTTTTCCGACATGCGATACACCTCTGCCACTGTTCAATCTCTATCAAGATCTCCTGTAAATCGGACAACAATCTCGTGGTTGGCGGTGTTGACTTCCAGCTCAGCCCCGAGTCGGTCGCAGAGACCTTTTTCGGGTTCAGCCGGAAAGGGTTTCAATGAGGCCCCCGCTATCTCGCCAAGACCTTTGAAAAAAACATGGACTTTAGCCTCTGTTTTTTGGGTAACGATTTCGACAATTTTATCTTCATTCGCCGTGTCCATTGCGAAATCCAGGCATCGCCAGAGCAGATTCATTAAAAAAAACGGGGAGGTTCTCAGTTTCAGCGGACCTTCCTTTACTTTTTGCTGAACGGCCACACCACGCGTGGATGCGAATCGATTGGACAACGCCACCAGCAGCTCCAATATGTCATTTAGATCAATGGTTTTGATCGATTCATCAACGCTGTGACCCAGGCGATTCATGTTTTTCACGATGGCGTCCGCCCGGCGAACCTGTTTCATAAACGCGCTGGACATATTTTTCAGCCGCTGCGGTTCGACCGCCGCCCCCCGGTCTGCCATGTGAGCAAGGTCTTCTAGTAGCCCGGCATTTTCATTGATGATCGCCAGGACATTTTTAATTTCATGGGATACCGATGCGGTCATTTTCCCGAAAAATTGAAGACCGGTTTCAGCGGTGGTTTCTAATTTAGCACTCATGCAGAACTCCATTTTTTTGACAGTCGGTGGGGGTCATACAGCGGGATTGTATTCGTCGGTCCCCTTTTGATCCTTGCGCGGCATCCGAAGCGGCAGCCGGATATTAAAACGGGTTCCCTTACCGAGCTCGCTTTGAACGCTAATCTGGCCCCCGATCTCCCGAACCAGCGCATAAGTTACCGCCAAGCTGATCCCTGTCCCGCCCTCACCGGTTTTTGAGAAAAAAAAGGGCTCGAAAACGTACTTCAGGTCCGCTTCTGGAATACCGGGACCGTTGTTGGCAAAGGTGATTGCAACAAAATCCGTATTCTCACGCTTTGCGCTAATCTCAAGGTGGCCCCCATCATTCATGACCGTAATGGCATTGTTAAACAGATTGAAAAATACCTGTTCTAATTTACCCCGGTCACTTTCAAACGGTGGGATGTTGTCCGCTACATCCACGCCAACCGTAATGCATCTGGATTCGGCTTCTTTCGTCAAAACACTTTGTACCTCGTTGATAATTTCCAGCAGATCGATAGTCTGAATACTTAAGTTGAGATGGCGTGCAAAATTCAAAAGGCCCTTGGTGACCTCCGCACAGCGGTGCACTGTGTCAAGCACCGAGTCCACAAGGCCGATGAGCTTCGGATCTTTTTGATACGCTTCAGTCAGCGTGAATATATCTCTGATATGGCCGGCCTTCTGGTTAATGATGGCAAGCGGGTTGTTAATTTCATGGGCGACACCGGAAGCCAGACGTCCCAGGGAAACCATCTTATGGGTGTATTCGGCCTGATGCAGGGTATCGACGCGTTCCTGATCAGCCTCATGAATTTGATCGACTAAACGCGAGGCCACAGCAAGGGTTACCAGCAATATCACCAAAATGCTTGTTGCTAAAATTCCTGTGAAGGCCCAACCCGTCTTATACCAGGGTTGGAGGAGTTCGCCTTTCTGTTTGACGATCATTAAAATAAAAGGCGTATCGGGGATATACGCATAGCCGATCACCATCCTTTGGTTTTTATCGTTCTTACTCTCAAATACCTGTGCCTTGGGTGAGTAATTCGGGATGCGAATCTGAATTTTTTTTAAAACTGAACCGTAATATCGGGAAGGGGTTTGCAGCACACCTTCCCGGTTGATAACGAACACATCGCTTTTTTCCCCGACCTCAAATTGGGCAATCAATTCATTGAATTTTTGCGCCTCTAAGGCAGCCCGTAATACAAAAAAGGAGCCATCCGGCAAATCCCGTTTGACGGCTAAATCAAGGTGCGGTTCTTCGCGAAATCCCACGACCAGTTCACTAATATAGACACCGTATTTCAATACACGACGGAACCAGGGCTCGCTTGTGTAATCCAGACCTTCCAGATGGTGCGGTCCGACATAAGTTTGTTGTACGCCCGAGCTGTCAATGACACCTAAATCCGTGAAGCCGCCGAAGCGTTGATTGAGGTTATCGAGAATTGCAGCCAGACGCGCTTTATCATTCAAGGTTTCAAACGAATGATCGTGAGCGATAAAATCGAGCACCGACCGGCGCTCCGATATAAAAAGAGATACTGATCCCCACGAATTCGAACCCAGTTGGGAAGTGCGTAATACCAGCTCCGATTCGGTTGTATCCAGATTCAACCGGTAGCCGGCCAGGGCCCATATGATGAGCGGAACCAGCGCTACGGTTGCCGTTACCAGAACCGCTCGTTTCCAGATCCGGCGAAAGTCAAAGTGATGCTTATACGGTCCGCCGATGGCATCTTCATGATCCCAAAAAGCAGGTTTTAATCTTTTTAAAATAGGCATGCTTATTTCAAACCCGTTGGGATGGTATTTGAACTTGGATTGAGTGGCTTCAACAACACTTATTTTCTTTTCTCAGCTTTTTTACGCTGAATTTTTTCATTGGCTTTTTTGATCGTTTCGCTGAGCACATCGATATCCAGAGGTTTTTGAAGATATGCAAAAGCGCCCAGCTGCATGCACCGCTCCCGGTCCTCTTCATGGCCGTGCCCCGTAAGAATAATCACCTCGATCTCCGGGCGTGTCTGTTTTACTTTTCGCAGCACCTCAAGGCCATCGATACCCGGCATTTTCAGATCAACGATGATCACCTCCGGTTCGTCTTCCTTAATCAGATTGAGGGCTGACTCCCCGTCATAGGCGACCGCCGGTCCCATATCGCGCATCATCAGCCGTTCAGATAGCGTTTGAACAAACTCGCGCTCGTCATCGACCAGCAAGACTTTAGAAGGCATTGCAAAATTGTGTTTGCGATAGATGTCCGATTTGTGAAAGTCTTTGCCGACTTTGGTTTCCACCGCCTTGACACCGGGGACCTGCCCTGCGATCGACCGGAGCTCCTCCTGCAGGCGGCTTAACCTCAGAACCTGCTTGTTGATGGTAATGCTAATTGAACCGCCTTTAGCGCTAACCTCTACGTTATGCCCTTCACGTGCCAAGCTCACTTCCGTGCTTGCCGCGAGAAGAAAATCGGCAAGTGCCTGCTTCGAGTTTTCCGTTGGTCGAACCACGTCGCTAAGGGCATTATCGGCGATGAGGTCGGCCGCATCAGCCGGCGTCATTTTATCCGCCGGGATGACGATATCGTAAAGACTCGCATCCCACGGATCTTTTTGTTTAAAAAGCATCTCGATCCACGCAGCGCAATCTTCTTCGCGCTTTTGAATCACTTTGGCGGCTTCTTTTTCCGTGATCCCCTTCTCCCGGGAAGCGGCAGCGATTCGATGCTTGAGGCTGGCAATTAGACAAACCCGCAACGTATGGCTGACGGTCTTCGGTATCAGCTGCCCGCAAAAACAGGTCACCAGCACATCGTCGTCGGCAATCAGTTCAGCAACGGCCAGTTTCAGAAAAGCAAAGGAGCGTTCCTTCTCATGGGTAAACTTATTGAACACTGAGGTTCCGGCCGAAAAGGCGCGCACAATTTTGCTTTCAGACATCTCCGAGATCCGGCTGGCTTTGGCAACAACCTCATCGTCGGTAATCAGCCGGTATCCGGTACGCGAGATTATCTCTTCAATGACCTGACTTTCGTTGCAGAAGCTGCCACTGAACAGGGTAATGATAGACATTTAAACCTCCATTTTTTTCGCGCTTATGAAAGCCTGCATACGGTATTCAATGGACAGTTCTTTTCCTCTCCACCCCGGTGAGTTTCGTCATGGACAGCGCCGATGGCCTCTTCAACAGTCGGGTAGATGTGATCCTCGCCGATCTTTACAATCAGATGCGTTCGCTTGAGCACATTCAAGACGGATCGGTTTACCCCGGCGAGCGAAATGTCGATCCCGGCGCTTCGGACCCGCTCTACCGTCAAAGATAAGGCCTCTTCACCCGAGGCGTCAATATCATTGATGCCGCTGGCAGAAATGATAATGTGTTTGAGCTCTTCTTTGGTCCGCCGGCGATTGCGGATCTGATCTTCGAGATAGCTGGCGTTCGCAAAAAAAAGCGGGCCGTCAAAGCGAACCACATCGATATACCTGCATTCATCCAAGCCGCTGGCCACGCAATCGTGAAGCACCCTGTCACTGCCAAGGGATAGATCAACAACCTTCGGACGCATATTTTTGTAAAGAAAAACGGATATGGAAAGGATGACGCCCACCAAGATGCCCCTTTCCAGGTGGGGCGCAAATACAAGCGTGGCGACAAAAGTAATGATGGAAATCGCTCCGTCATACCACTGCGCCGACCATGCGTGTATAAATCCTTTGACGTTGATCAAACCAATGACGGCCATCATGATGATGGCTGCCAGCACCGATTCTGGTAAATGATACAAAAGCGGTGTAAAAAACAAAAGAACCACAACGACCATCATACTCGTGAATACGCTGGAGAGGCCGGAAATTGCCCCGGATTGCAAGTTTACAGCTGATCGGCTGAAAGATCCGGATATCGGATAGCTCTTGGCCGCAGCACCGCAGATATTGGCAAGTCCCTGACCGACCAATTCCCGATTAGGATCCAGCCGCTGGCCGGTGATGGCGGCCATTGCCTTGGCAACCGAAATGGCTTCCATAAACCCCAGCAGAGAGATGATGACGGCAAAGGGTAACAGCTGCCGAATGATAGTAAAATCTATATCAGGCATGGACAATGACGGCAGTCCGCGGGGAATTTTGCCCACGATGTCACCGCCGCCTGTCATTTGCAAACGATCGGTCGCGAGGGATGAATTGCCCACCTTCATACGCCAGATGCGCCTATCACCTGCGATTTTTTCCGGAGCTGTACCGACCGGATAGAACGTTAACGAACCGCCGCTCTGCCGGACGCCTTCAAAAAGTAAACTGCGCAGCTCTTTCCGATAGGCTGCGGCCTGGTCCTTGAACTGCTGAATTTGAAGGTTGATACGCGCTATTGCATATTTGGTATCGAGCATTTTAAATGCATCCGGATTTTGTTCAGAATTGCTAAAATCCTTTATCAATTTGGAACGCTCTCCGGAAAGTTGCGCTATTGAAATGACGGAACGATTGTACTGAGCAATCGTGTGGTCCACTTTCGTGGAATTGATTGCCGATACATCGGCAATCATTGTGTGCTCAAACCCGACAGCCCATGAAAACCCCGTCGTAATCACAACAGCCACAATTACATTGGGAATTCGGGGTGCCAGCCGTTTTAATCCATACATGATGGCAAAAGCCAGCGTGGCCATTAACAGCGTAGGCCAGTGCGTGTAATGCATTGCGGCCTCCAGGACCCTGAAAACCGTTTCGTAATGGAGCGACGCCTTGTCCACATACACCCCCAAGAGTTTTGGAAGCTGGGAGGATGCAATAATCAGAGCAGCGGCATTGGTAAAACCGTTAACGACCGGATGAGAGATGAAGTTGACGACGAGACCGAGCTTGAGCACGCCCAGAGAGAACTGAAAAATGCCAACCAGCAGTGCCAGCAAGATTGCATATGCGATGTATTGTTGACTGCCGGCAGTGGCCAATGGCTCAAGGGCTGTTGCCGTTAAAAGCGAAACCACTGCGACAGGACCGGTGGCCAATTGGCGGCTGGAGCCGAACAGAGCGGCCACCAAGGGCGGAAGAAATGAGGCGTAAAGTCCGTAGTATGGTGGCAGGCCAGCAAGTTCGGCGTATGCCAGAGACTGAGGAATCAGCACAAGAGCAACCGTCAACCCCGCGAAGATGTCGGCTTTCAAGCTGTCGATTTTATAATCCGCGGGCCAACTGAAAACAGTCAATAATCGGTTCATCGCATACCCATCGTTACGTTTTTAAAATGTCCGGGTCAAGTAAAAATTCTATAAATCAAATAATTTACAAGTATTGTCGGAAAGCGGTGCGGACCGACCCATTGCCTAGATAGATATAATCCTCTATAATGATTAAAATACGATTGTGAATAATACCCAACTATTGTATCCGTCAGATAACAGCAATCTTCGAAGGCTGCAACCGTTTGACACGATTAAAAAAATATTTATCTTCTTACCAGAATTACGTTGACTGTATGAATTTCGTTTAAAAATTTCAATCACTGGAGAAAAAAAATCTTGCTAAAAAAAGCAAATAAAATCACCTTACCGGAAAAGGCAAGGCTTTTGGAACAACTGAAAGAAGGGAAATTCCATATTCCCGATTTTATCTATGTGTCGGCATCTGATTTTAAAAACGAAGCCTTTGACGATTTAAAGGCTTTTCTGGATCGCCACCGTGAAAGTTTTAAGGTGATCACCCGCAGTGCGCACCCCCAGGAAGAATTTTTCAAAGGCGGAACGTTTGATTCACTGGAGACTTATGCCGATCTGGGAGGCATCCAATATGCGCGAGCCAAAATCATAAATCTGGCCAAAACCGCCAAGCAACTGACCATTAAGCGACAGCAAAAATTCAATAACTGCCCTGACACCGACCTGGAGGATATGGGCGTTATCGTGATGCCCTTTATCAACGGCACTAGCGTCATGGCAAAAATGATCGGAAATCATTGGGAATTTGGATACTGTCGTGACCGCAACCATAAGGTCCAGCGAGAACCCTTTATCACCAGAACCCCCCATGATATCAGACTGCTGCAGCTATCAGAAGATATTCAGAACCACCTCGGCCATCGGTGTGAAATTGAATATGTTGTATCCGGTGAGGGGCAGATCTATGTCGTCCAGGCCAAAGATATTTCTCACATCGAAACCCTTGAACAGCAACAAAGCGAAAGGTCGATTAAGCTGGATGGCGTTCGCCGAATTCGAAGGAATCATAATTATCGTGAACGACCGGTTTATGTAATGAACAACAAGGAATTTTATCTGGAAATTATTGGTAAATGCGAAGACGTGGTTTTGGGTGACAAAGAGATCCGGCCGATCATTGAAGATGTCCTTGAAATTGTTGCCAAATACCAGATGGCGCTCGAAGATTTTGCTTTAAGGCATCAGCGGTTTGGCGTTCTGGGGCTATCGATTCAAGAACCGGAAGAACTTTATCAAATCGCCAATCACTACCTGGATGATTTCCCCGAGCTGCAGTCACAGCTTTCCAAAGCATTGCATGACAACTTGTACGAAATCGACTATTTTCTATCCGAAGCCGATACCCTGCTCGCCAAGGACAAATTCAGGGTCAATCTGTGCGGTCACGACGCCTACGGCATCGATACGGTGCGCAATCCCATGTGGTCCGTCTACTGGCATATGGATAAACACGATAAAATGGTAAAAGAATTTAAACGATTGGGCTTCAAAACCGGAGATACGGTAGGAATTGAAATTGACTCAGATGAAAAACCCATCGTTTATCGTCTATAAATGAACAATTTGCGATAATCGGTTCGTCAGCTATTTCAGGGGTCGGGTAGTTTTTGCCCTCGATCCATCACGCGGCAAGCTCAATCGTATACTGACCCGTAAGGGCCTGTCCGTATGCGGACCCGCAACAAATCTTTCCCGAACTTCGGCAACGCCCCCCATAGTTTCTAGTGCTACCTCCCGCAAGTAATTTGCAAAACACGGATTGATTTTATCAATGTTAATTCGTCGTTTTTTAGGTGTCAGGGATAAATCGGTTTCAGGTTTCGGGCCTTCGCCTCGCCGTAGCGGCTTCGGCCACGCAGGCGGGTGTCAGGTGTC
>JASFTL010000066.1:0-11370 GCA_050053555.1 Desulfobacterales bacterium | reverse complement strand
TAAAGTGCATATCGGTCAATTAAGCACCAAACTTGAGTGCACCCTGCCTGCCAGACACCGATGGCGAACCATGGCTTAAAAATGAATTGATGTCGGAGCAAAGATTGGCAAAGTGTCGTCCATTTGGTTGATATCACTATATTTTTTATTTGACATCCAGGCTTCTTTATCCGATAATGTGAGGGTAAATCTGCAGTGCTCTTTTTCTGATTATTGCGCATCACATCAAAAACATCCTTACCCGATAAACCCCGGCAAGAAAGGGGAGGAGATGAATAAAAAAGACGAAAGAAGGGTGTTTGAACGTCATAATCATGATGCGCCAATTATCTGGGCCTATTACAATACCGATCAGTTTATCCAAGCGGTCATGTGTAACTATTCAAAAGACGGCATGTGTTTTAAAACGCCTGATGAGATTTATCCGGGTTCCGACATTTACATTATGATGGAAAATTATTCTGCCGACACGATTCATGCGGAACTTTACGAAGGTTATTTTGCCGAGGTCAAGTGGTGTCGCCGGCGGAAAGACCCCGAGATGCCGGAGTACACAGTCGGTGTAAAATATTATAAAACCGTTATTGGCTGATGTGCTCCATTCTTGTGAGAAACCCTTTCCTTGATCTTCCTTGCGGTTGAATTCACCTGTTATCTGTCGCCAAAGCCTAATCTTTACCCGCGCTGGCAAATTACATCTTGAAAGCGGTTTTATGAACATTATCATTTTGATATGTCGATGTGATGAGCGGCTGATTTAACAGGCGCAAAAACACGCCGGATGATTGACAAGCTGAAAGGCCAATGGAACTTTATAATAGATTCGCTCTGCGAACTGTTGCAATTTGACCGGCGCTTAAAAGGAGTGCTTAAATGATCAGGATTGGCAAACAGACACAGCTCAAGCCCGAAGATATTATCGCGAAAGCCATTAAATTTTTTGGTAAAGAAGGAGAACAGTTAGAGGAAAAGGAACGTTATCCATGCTGCGTTTCCTTTGAGGGTAGCGGTGGTTACATATCGATATCTGTTGTTGACAAGCATAAATCGAGAACCGTTGATGTTGAAACCAGAGAATTTGAATATCAAGCAAAGCGTTTCATCGAAATGCTTTGATTTTGTAACTCTTTGATCTTAAGACGCTCTCTAACAGATAAAGCAAAGAAAAAACTTGTGATTTCGAGTAAGTCCTGCTATTTATTATCATCTAAAACTGATAAAACGAACGCCTGACGTTCAAAAGGCAGAACGAGGGGCCTACCTTACTTTAACTTCAGTTGATTCCTTGTTGATTCAAATAAAAAAGCTCCCATGCAAGTCGCTCTGGAGCTTTGGTATAAGTGGTACGCCTGGCAGGATTCGAACCTGCGGCCTACGGATTAGAAGTCCGTTGCTCTATCCAGCTGAGCTACAGGCGCATGTTAAGATGGTATTGATATCATATGTTCGTTTTTATGTCCATACAAATGAGGGCTACATTTCATTCATACGGCATTGCCTTCAAATGATTTAAAGCCCTGCGGCGGAATTTTACAACCTGGGCGTTTCTCATGAAAAAAAAACCAGTTAAGCCAAAAAAATCCCTCAAAAAAAAGACGCCTGCCAAAAAAGCGGTAAAAGGTACAAGTGCTGCTACGACCAATAAGAAGAGAAAAGAATCTGTCGTTAAGCATCCTGATAAAGCACTGGTTAAATTTGATCCCCTGCAGCGCTATCTGACAGAAATCAGCAATTACAATCTGTTGACCAGAGAAGAAGAACGGGAATTAGGTATTCAAGTTCGTGAACAGGGTGACAAGCAAGCTGCTTATAAACTGGTCACCTCCAATTTAAGGCTCGTTGTGAAAATCGCTTTGGAATTTCAACGGGTTTGGATGCAGAATCTGCTTGATCTAATCCAGGAAGGCAATATCGGCTTGATGCAGGCCGTCAAGAAATTTGACCCTTATAAAAATGTTAAATTTTCATATTATGCTTCGTTCTGGATAAAGGCTTATATCCTTAAATTTATAATGGACAACTGGCGCTTGGTAAAAATTGGCACCACCCAGGGGCAGCGCAAGTTATTTTTCAAATTGAAGAAAGAAAAGCAAAAGCTAATCGATATGGGCTTCGATCCCAAACCCAAACTCCTTTCGGAACGGCTGGGTGTATCTGAGCGGGAAATCGTTGATATGGATCAGCGCCTGGATGGTTGGGATGTTTCGCTGGATGCCCCTTTAAAAGATGATTCCGACACTGAAAGAATCGAATTCTTGAGCACCAACACAGAGTCCATCGAGGATCAAGTTTCAAAAAAAGAAATAGAAGTTCTGCTCCATAATAAAATTGCCGAATTTCGTAAAAAGATGACACCGCGAGAACTTGAAATATTTGATTTACGTATTTTTTCGGACAATCCGGTAACGCTACAGGAGATCGGCGATCGCTATGGAATATCCAGGGAGCGAGTTCGTCAGGTAGAAAAAAATATTATCAAGAAGATGAGAGAATTTTTTAAGAGAGAAATCCCGGATTTTGCCTCCTACACGGAAGGCAGCACAGCCGAATAGTGAGCCGTATAGGCTTTATCGTGGTTGTCAAAGAAACGTCCCGGTATTCAAACGTTTTTTTTACAACCCCTTATGCCGCCATTCCGTTATTCTGAACATAATTATGGAAAGCGGTATAAAAGGATATTAAGGGTAATGAGTCATATAATATTGTTAAGAGAAACAGTGGTCCTGTTCTTTGTGATCGTTATTTTGAGTTCTGGCTGCGCGCAAAATTCTTCTCAAAAGACGAAACCTGCCTACGGGCCTTCCCAAATTCATCAATCCGATAACCGCTACTATTACTTCACTGAGGCTCAGATCCAGAAACGATCAGGCAACTTGGACCAGGCGATTGTCCATCTTAAAAAAGCCATCGACTTGGACCCGAGCTCACTATATTTAAAGCGTGAGCTCGCGATTGTCTTCTTGCAGAACAAAGAAGATGATAATGCAATCGGCGTTCTTGAAGACATCATTAAAGAACACCCTAATGACGTTAAATCACTTATTTTATACGCCGGCATTCAACAGGCTCGAAAGAACGCCGAGGAAGCAATAAATGCTTATGAAAAGGTTATTGCTCAAGACCCGAAACAGGAAAAAGTATATTCACTGCTTGGAGGTTTGTATTTAGATGCCGGAAAACTTGATCAGGCGAAACGAATCTTTGACCAACTGATTGATCATTTTCCAGCATCCCAGGCCGGTCACTTTTATTTAGGAAAAATTTATGCCGAACAGGGCAAACCGGCAGCGGCTGAAAAGGAATTTCAACGAACGTTGGAACTCGAACCTGAGCTTTTGGAGCCGAGATTTGAACTGCTTAAGCTTTATAATAATCAGAATAAGCACGAAAAAATTATCAAAATTTATCAGGATATTTTAAAGCGCAATCCGGGCAACGTTCAAGCCGCCATGGAGTTAGGCCACTACCATTACACTCATGGCAGAGAAAAGAAGGCCGCTGAAATTTTTGAAGAATTGGGTAAACGCAGCATTTCAGAGTTTGAAATCATTATTAAAACCATTCAACTGTATATCGATAAAAAAAAATATGATGAAGGAATTGTTATTCTTCAAGGGATGCTAAAAGCTGTTCCCGATAGTGCCGATATGAACCATGTTGCCGGTATTGCTTTTTATGGGAAAAAAGATAATCAAACCGCATTGGAATATTTCAGGAAAGTTACTCCAGAGTCCAGATTTTACGAGGATGCCGTCATTCATGCTGCCTATATTCTGTCGGAAGACAAGAAAAATGACAAAGCCATCAAGCTTTTAGGAGATGCAACAAAAAATGCGCCCGATAATGCCGAATTCAGGTATTATCTGGGCACCTTTTATGAAGAAGAAGAACAATTTGAAAAGGCGGAGATTGCAATTAAACAGGCCATAAAATTAGAACCGGATAATCCAAGGTACTATTTTCGTTTGGGTGTGGTTTATGACAAGTCGAATAAAAAAGAGGCTTCTATGGATGCGATGCGAAAAGTGATAGCGCTGGACCCGAAGCATTCCAATGCATTAAATTACCTTGGGTATACATATGCCGATTTAGGCAAAAACCTGGATGAAGCCGAACGACTTATTTTGCAAGCACTGAAATACAAACCCAATGATGGTTATATCACCGACAGTTTAGGCTGGGTCTATTACAAAAAAGGTCAGTTTAAAAAAGCGCTAGAATATCTGCAAAAAGCTATCCAAATTGTTCCGGACGACCCCATCATGCTGGAGCATGTAGGCGACGCGTATCTGAAGTTGGATGATAAAAAAAATGCGCTAAAGTTTTACAGGAAATCATTGGAGAAAAAAGAAAAAGACAAAGAAGAACTTGAAAAAAAGATTCGCGAACTCACCGGTAATGGTTCTTAAACGGTATGCAATGGAATCGTGTCATCATTCTACTGACGGCCGCTTTTTTATTTTCAAGCTGCGCCGTTCTTACACCTTCCAAGGAATTGGAGATTACACCTGTCGCCAAAACCGCCGAAATCCGCAGTCTGCTCTCTGCTTTGCAAACTAAAAATGATACGCTCAAAAATTTCAAAGGAATCGGCAAGATCAAAGTAAGGCAAAATGGCGTCACGCAGGTCGATCAGCGCTTGGCCTGGATTGGAGAAAAGCCCGTCAAACTTAGCATCGCCGTGTGGGTTTCCGGTTATCCGGCAATAAAACTGGCCATTGACGGCAAATGGCTTTACTACCTGGAAACCCAAGGCCAAGATACGGTTTTTAAAAAAATTGCCGCCAGCGATCCCAGCCTGAGAAAAATCATTTCGATTTCCATTACATCCAGCGATATTGTTTTGCTTTTAGCCGGTGGCATTCCAATTCGCGAATTTAATTCCATCGATCTGATCAAAGAAAAGACCGGCAACGGATATGTTATGGTTTTGAAGGAGAGATGGCGGGGTATTCGTGAAAAGATTTATTTTAACGACAGCAGATCTCACGTTCGCCAAATTGATGTATTTGATCGGTTCGGTTCATTGATGTATCGGGCCGAAATCGAAAACATGCAGTCCGTAACCGGGTATCAGGTGCCGTTTCGATTGAGACTTTCAAACGATAAAGGTGTCGACTTTCAGCTGGATGTTGATCGCTATTGGGCAAACGTTGACCTGCCGGCTTCTGTGTTTGTCCTGACGCCGCCAAAGTAAAATTCCCCCCAAGTTTTTTTGAATACAGGAGTTTGGATTCGATGATTGCTGAGATCATGGCAACCGGCGAAGAGATTCGCTCAGGAGCTCTAATCGATCGCAATTCGGCCTACATTGCTGATAAACTGGGAGCAGTCGGCGTTTTTGTGACTCGGCATATGTGTGTGGGTGATGATCTCGATCTTCTGATTTCTGCGTTTAAGGAGATCGGCAGCCGGGCCGATGTCGCGGTGGTAACCGGCGGATTGGGCCCCACATCCGACGATCTTTCAGCCCAAGCAGCTGCAGCTGCAGCAGAGGTTTCGCTTGTTTTGAATCAGGCTGCGCAACAGTCGCTTGAAAACTTTTTTAAAGCGCGCAAGCAGGTGATCAATCCGGCCAGTCAAAAACAGGCGCTGCTGCCGGAAGGTGCACAATGTCTCGCAAACCCGATCGGGACTGCCCCC
Source organism: Desulfobacterales bacterium (assembly GCA_050053555.1). GTDB lineage: Bacteria > Desulfobacterota > Desulfobacteria > Desulfobacterales > JAHEIW01 > JAHEIW01. The sequence goes on along the minus strand of JASFTL010000066.1, from coordinate 5,727 downwards.
GGTTTTCGCATTAAGATCGGAAAATGTCTGTTTTTCTTTTTACCGGGCATACCGCGTGAAATGCGCCGCATGCTATCAGACACAGTTTTGCCCCAATTAATTCAAAATCTGGAGGTTAAACGGAATTTCTACCGGGTAAAAACCCTGTCGACATTCGGATTAACCGAATCCAAAGTCTTTGAACGCCTCGCGGGTTTAGAAAACGCTTTTCCGAAAATATCACTGGGGCTGCGGGTAAGATTTCCTGAAATCCAGGTGAAACTTTATACCAATGGCCCCAATGCGCAGCAACTGAACGGCATTTTAGAATCGGCGGCTCGCTGGGTCACTGATAAGATGGGCAACACCGTTTTTTCTCATCAAGGCGAGCCCATGGAGAAAGTGGTTGGGCGCCTGCTTAGAGAAAAACAGGCGACTCTGGCACTGGCTGAAAGCTGCACCGGAGGCTTGATTGCCAGCATGTTAACCGATGAGTCCGGCAGTTCGGATTATTTTCTATTCTCCGGTGTCACATACTCGAATCAGGCCAAAATTGATATTTTAAATGTATCAAAAGAAACAATAGCAAAGTACGGTGCCGTTCATGAGAATACGGCCAGAGAAATGGCCCGAGGCGCGCGGAACCTCTGTGGTGCGACTTATGGTTTAGCCACCAGCGGTATTGCCGGTCCCACCGGCGGCACCAAAGAAAAGCCTGTCGGCACGGTCTGTATCGGATTGGCGACCCCGCATGTCACGACCGGCCAGCGATTTTATTTTTGGTTCGGCGACCGAATCATGAATAAACAGGTGTTTGCGGTGGCGGCCTTAGAAGTATTGCGCAGAGAGCTGTTGGGCATGGACCCGCCTTGTTTCCAAGCTGCTGTACAGTTCTGGAGCGGTAAAACTGGCAGCTGATTTTTTCGTTGTTTGTTTTAAAAAGGCCATCGAACCGCAGAACACCCAACAAGGAATAATGAATGTCGAAGTATTTAAAGACAAAAATATTTCTTACTTCTACATTCCTTGTTCAATATTCGATATTCAAAAAACCGATAAATTTTTTAAATAAATTCCAGGCCAAAAATGGAGTGTAGTCTTGCAAACGGCAGTTTATTTAATCGGTGGCTTTATCCTTTTGTATTTGCTCTTTACCCTCATTTGCACCTACTTTGTACAACAGCTACCTCGCAATCCGGTCCGCGACACACCGGATTGGGGGCGGGTTATCGATGTAAAAGTACCAGCCGTTGATGGTGGTTTTTTAGAGGTTTGGCGCATTGAACCACTGAGTTCCTCCAAGGGTCTGATTGTTTTTGCACATGGATGGGGGCGAAATCGCGATCGCATGGTGTCCCGGGCGCGTATTTTTGCCCGTTGGGGATTTACAGCAATTATTTACAGCGCCAGAGATCATGGCGGCTCAAGCCGACGACGATTCATGAATGCTGTTAAATTTGCGGAAGATATCGAAGCGGTAATGAAATGGTTGGATCAACCCGTCATCCTTTACGGGCATTCGGCCGGCTCAGCCGGTGCGATTATTGCCGCCAGCCGCAATCCGGGTCGAATCAGAGCGCTTTTCTTAGAGGCGAGCTATGCTTACACCCGAGAGGCCCTTTTGAGTCTCTACAGGTGGGTGAGTCCATTTTTCGGTGTCTGCTTTGGTTCCATGATCCTGTTTTGGATGAATCTGTTTTATCGCAACCAGCTGGATTCGGTCAGTCCGGCGCGGCTGGCACCGAAAATAAAAGTGCCGGTGATGATCATTCATGGCGAAAAAGATAGGAGATTCCTGCTGGAATTTGCCTCGAAATTAAAGCGCAGCTTTGAGTCCGAACGTGTCGAGCTTTACGTGGCAGAAGGGGCCGGCCATAGCGATTCCAGCCGATCGCCGGGCTATAAACGGGCGGTAAAATCCTTTCTGGATCGTCATCTAAAGAAAGACTAAAATAGATTGAGTGCTTTAAGCAGCGGTTTGGGATCGATTAGATGCCGTGAAAACCAGCCTTTGTATTCGCTTTTGCCGATGCCCAGGGCGAGTGAGATAATTTCGGAAAAGTGCAGGATGGGAATTTTTTCTTTGAGGGAACAGCGAACCTCCAGGTTCATATGGCACATGGCACAGGCGGTGACGATACAATCTGCACGGGTGTCAATTGCGCCCTGAATGATTTCATTGACCATAGGTTCAACAACGTCAGGCCGGGCAACCGTGAGAAAAGTGCCGCAGCAGCGGGAAGAAAAAGACCATTTTTTCGCGCTGGCGCCCAGGTTGGATAGGATCTTTTCCATCAGGCCATGATAATTTTTTTCATGGCGCATAATTGGCGGACGGGCCAGCATGCAGCCGTAATAGGGTACAAATTTGAAGCCTTCAAGTCTGCGAATCCCATCTATGGAATATTTTAGCAAATCAATTCGATCCAGAAATTCAAAGAAATGAATGATTTGCAGCTTGGGATCAAACGGTTTGTCCCACATCTTTTCAAAATGCCGACGAGCGGGTTCTTCTTGATCCAGATGCAGATATGCACTCCGCAACCGCAGCAGACAGCTTGGACACGCCACCAGCAACGGTCTGTCTGCCGGCGCCAATGAAAGATTGCGGCTGGCAAGGTCAACGGCCAGCTCGGCATCAACACTGTGCGCCGAGGAGCTTCCGCAGCAATTCCAGTCTTCAAGCTCTATTAAATTGTATCCCAGATGCTCGAAAAGATAGATCAGCGACGCATTGTTCTCCTGGGAGGTGGTTTTCAGGGAACAGCCTGGATAGTAAGATAGGTCGACAAGGTTCTTTTTTCTCATATTGTCCGGACTTTAGGCGGTTGATTTCTGACCAAAGAGCTTTCTGATTTCAGCGATGTTTTTACTTTTGGATGGCAAGAGCTCCAGTTTGCGTTTGGTAAACATCTTCATCCCCACAGACAGGTCGCTGAACCAATCATGTTTTTTCAGCTTATAACGCAGCATCACTTCGAGTTTATGGGTACGGCCGTATCGCTGGATGGATTGCAGAACCGCCTGATGAAAATTGAGGATATTGGGTTCTGCGACCCCAGCATCTTCCTCCATGGCCATTTGGCGCAGGGCATCATTAACGGCTGGAATATCAATGGAGTTGGGGCATTGAATCGAACAGGTGTTGCAACCCACACAGATCCATATGCCGGAGCTTTCCAAGGCTTCTTTACGGAGGCCCAGCTGCGCCATGCGAATCACGCGGTTGGGCGGATAATCCATTGCCCGTACAAAGGGACAGCCGCCGGCACATGTCTGACAGTGCCAGCATTTGTTTATGTCCACACCCGAACGGCGGATGACTTCGGCGACAAAGCCGGAATCCGTCTGATTTAAATTAACAATTTCCGGTAGCGTTGCATTCGGTTTGTTGTGCATTATTCACCTTGGATATTTCAACGGAAAGAATGATCGGGGAAAATGCTAAACGGCTTAAACAGGGTTTTTTCGATTCATTTGGAGAGAATGCGAATATATGCTTACGGTTGCCTTGATGCAGCAACTGATTATATTTTTGCGCTTCGCGGATCCCAGTTTTCGCTCTCAACATTAGGCCCGTATCAATCTTAGAGAATAACGTTTTTCTATACCCGACCAATTTGGTATGAAACAGATACTACAGAGTGGCATGTGTGTCAAGGGATTCCGAATTTTTATTCAAGCGTCAGGTAAGTTTGAAACCAGCGCAATGCCTCGCGCATAAATGCCTGCTGGTCATCGGGGTTGCTCATGCGATGGTCGCTTTGGGGAACTATCACTAATTTTTTCGGTTCGCTGACAAGTTCATATATTTCTGTGGCGTGGGTGAGGGGAACGGTTTCATCGGCATCACCGTGAAAAATGAGGGTATTCTGAATGCCTGCCAGCAGATGCGAAATATCAAAAGGATTTGCTTTGAAAGGGTGCTTTGATTCTGATGTTGTCGCCTGACCCGCAGGGTTCGTCTGGCTTCGAACCATATCAATGCTGCGAATCGGAGCGGCCCAGGTGACAACGGCATCCGCATTGATTCGTCGGGCGCTCGATAAACAGACCGTGCCGCCCATACTGCTGCCAAAAAGACCCACTCTGGCACCAATGTCGTCTCTGCCCTTCAGCATTTTGGCTGCAGCCATGAGATCGGCACAACGGGTTTTCAGTGAAGTGACGGTGTTGAATTTGCCTTCGCTTTCCCCGCATCCACAATGATCAAAACGAAAATAGGCAATGTGCTTTTGATTGCAATGTTGTGCCAGTTCGAGTTGTTTGGGCGAATTTTTATCACTCAATAACCCGTGGGAACCAATGACCACCGGCGGCCGATCAGCCGGCGGCATGTGTAGGCACCCTTTGAGCAAATAATTCTCAGATTCAAACGCGATCTCTTTAATGATTGGTTTTTTTTTGGATTTGACCATCGTATTGATATGCGGTAGGTTTAAATTGTTATGATACTGATTGTTTTAAATAATATGTATATACAATAATTTATAGTATAAAATATAACAATATACTTTAATATATAATTGCGCCGTGTTTAGCGCGAGTTCAGCATTTGCACGTATATGACAGTGAAAAAAGGCCAGCAAATTGAAGTCGAAATCAGCGACATCGCCTTTGGCGGAAAAGGACTGACACGCCTAAACGGCATGGCTGTGTTTGTGGACCAGGCGGTGCCCGGTGATGTTGCTCTGATCCGTATCATCCGCAAGAAAAAGCACTATGCCGAAGCGCGGATTATGGATTTAATAAAAGCGTCGCCGCATCGTATTCATCCACCCTGTGTATACAGTGGTTTTTGCGGTGGCTGCAAGTGGCAATTTCTAAAATACGAGGTCCAATTAAAATATAAGCGCCAGCATGTTCGTGAGTCCCTGCAGCATATCGGACAGATAAAAGGGGTGAGGGTTCATCCCACGATCCCTTCGCCACTTGCATTCGGCTATCGCAATAAAATGGAGTTCTCATGCACGGATAACAGATGGTTGACTCCGGACGAGATGAAACAACCCCAAATCCAGAAAGGTTTTGGCATTGGGCTGCATGTGCCGGGGACGTTTTTTAAGGTCTTCGACACCAAAACATGCCTGCTGCAGCCGCATTTGGGGAATCATGTTCTGGGTGACGTACGGAAATTTATTAAATCTTCCGGTCTGCCGGTATATGGCCTGCGCAGCCATCAGGGCTTCTGGCGGTTTGTAATGCTGCGCCATTCGGTTGCCTATGATCAATGGATGGTAAACCTTATAACCGCTTCGGACAAGCATCAAGCCTTGCTGCCCCTGGCCCGTTTATTAATGCAAGAGTATCCGCAGGTGATCGCCGTCATCAATAATGTCACCGCCCGCAAGGCTGCTGTGGCCATTGGAGAATTTGAACTTACCCTTGACGGTGATGCCAGCATCGTTGATAAGATTGGATCATTTGAGTTTGAAATATCGGCGAACTCATTTTTTCAAACGAATACGCTCGCTGCTGCCCAATTGTATGATACGGTCAAAACCTATGCCGACCTGAACGGTTCTGAAACCATACTGGATCTTTACAGCGGTACGGGTACCATAGCCATACTGCTTTCCGCGACCGCCCGAAAGATTGTCGGCATAGAGATCGCGGAAAGCGCGGTAACCGATGCGAAAATCAATTGTCGCAAGAATCATGTAAAGAATTGTCATTTTTTGACCGGTGACATCGGAGCCATCCTATCGACGATTTCAGATCGTCCGGATGTTCTCATCATTGATCCGC